>JAGQOZ010000259.1 GCA_020426955.1 Planctomycetales bacterium | reverse complement strand
GGGCGTCTACTTGGGACAAACTATCGATGACCTGCGAACTGGCCAGCACCGCGTTAGCTTGCAAGGTGGTTGCGTCACCCAATTGCACCGTCGCATCTCCTTTGACGACGCCAATCCCGACACCAATCCCTACGCCTGTCCCTTCCGAACCGGTGGCCGATGTGCCATCCGCCAAGGTAACGGCGTTGTACGTTGCGTCAGACTCAATCAGGATGTTGCCCGCAGTCGAAGTGATCGACGCGCCTTGGATCTGGGTTGTCGTGTCGCCGGTTATCGAACTGACCGCCACGGCTGCCGCCAACGTGACATCTCCGTCCGATGTTTCTGCGTTGTTTTCTTCCAGCGCCTCTTGCGTACGAGTGTTGGTGTCGTTGTCTCCGTCTTCCGTGGCGCCTTCGGCTGTGGCCATGGCATGCGTGGTGGCGCTGCGGGCACTGTTTGCTGAAATATTCACGGCCCCTGTAGCGCTGATGCTGGTTTGGCCGGATAGTTCTACCGTGGTGTCACCTGCAATGGTCGTTGTTGCCAAAATCGCACCAGCATCACCACTTCCCAAAGTACCGTCGGCAATGGTCGAAACAGTGGCTTGATTATTGGCGTTGATCGTAACGGCACCATTCGCCACGAGTTGAGCTTCGTCCGTAATCGTAACGGACGAATTGCTGTTAATGACGGAACTGGCCACAGCGGCATCTTGCGTTTGGTCGTCATCGTTTTCGTCCTGATCATCCTCGGGCACTCGCAGCACATCGGTTTGGACGTCACTAATGGCCTGCACCATTAGATTTCCCGATGCATTGAGATGGGCATCGCCCCCAATGAAAACATGCGCGTCCACCACAGCCACTGCGGCGCCCAAGGTGACGGAACCTTCGAGTAGTTCTTCCATGTCGATAGTCACGTCAGCTGAAGCGATGGCTTGGATGGAGATATTGCCAGCGTTCAGTTGGCCGTCTTTGATGGTGACTTCCGCTGATGGAGTGGACAACACGTTTAGTAGATTGTCGTCATCCGGTTCACCGATTTTGGAGTCGGTGGCAAGCAATTCAATGTTGTCCGCGGTGATATTGGAAGTGGCGAGCGTAATAGCGGCGTCTGATTCGACCAAGAAATCTCCGTCCAATGTGATTGAGCCCACGTCGAGGGCAATAGCGGACGTGGAGTCAAATTGGACACCGTAATTTAAAGCATAAACGCCGTTGCCTTCGACCAGTACGGTGTCATCCGACACGAAGGGCACTTCCAAGCCACCATCAAAATCGATCGTCAACAAGCCTCCGTTATTACTGACAAACGCATCTAACACGTTGAATGTATTCAGGTCAATTCGCAACGTATCGCCAAATGCTTCGGGAAGATTGCTCCGCGTAATACTGACGGTTACATCTCCAGGATCGTCTAACGGTACCGCCGCAATTTCGTTCAGACTGTTAGTATCCAAGAGTCGAAGGATAGGCTCGTCGTCATTAAGTTCCGCAACAAGCGTAAAGTCTGTGACCAAGGAATCGAACGGATCCGCAGGATAGGCCAAGTCAGCGGCTAGCAGGGTTCGAGCTTCCAAAGCTTCCAGCGACATCTTGGCGAATGCACGTTGCGTGTGACTTCGGTTCTCTTGTTGATGCCGCCCGACGTGCCTTGATTGCGAACGGCGTCTACGATTTCGAGAACGTGACATACGAATTTCCTTAATTTGGCCCACAGCGAGCTGCCGTCGCCGGACGAGGACGAAATGAACTGGGTAGGTAACAACAACAGACAAGCACGCTGAGATGCTGGGACTATCAAGACGGCGTCTGAAAACGGAAAGTCAATCAGCGGAGTAGAGATGATTCACCACGAAGTACGCGGAGATAGGTTCTTCGTAACATGGTGAACCCGTAATGTAACGACATCACATTGCCAATCGCACGCGGGTTTGGAGAATTTTGGAGAAAATTTGTCTCAATTTGCTATATGGCGAAATGAACAGAGTGGCCATCAAGACTGTTTGGCTCTTTACCAACAAGTGACCGCTTATGCTGAGTGGCTCGGGACAACTCGATTTTACCGGTCCACTGGAAGTCCAAGGAAACGTCACCATTGACGCTCGATCTTGACGTTTAAAACCAGGAACACCTTTCCCGCAGCGAAGCTATCATTGAACGCTTTCGAATTCCAATTTCCCAAATTCGGCCGAAGCCAAGCGTTCCCAACCGGCGTTATTACGTGAAGCACCGATTTTCGAAAAATACTGGCCCTGTTTGCGCCTGTTTTTCGCACTACTCAATGCCGGATGTATAGTCTCAACACCACTATGCGTTTGGCATACTCCCTGCGCACCGGGGGACAGCCGTCCTCCGGTCGCAGCCCTCATTTTGTTTTTTTTGGAACTGATTCCTGAGGTATCCGTCTCGGGGAAACGGACCTACATGAAAATAGATGTTCACGACTTTGGCCGCTGAGGCGTTTTATTGATTTAATTGCCGTCAAACAGGACGAGTTTCTCCTGTGTCGATTACTCGAATTCTGAATCAGATTGACCAAGGTGACCCGCAAGCGCCTGGCGCACTGCTGACGTTGGTCTATTCCGAGTTACGCCGATTGGCCGAATTCAAAATGCGACGTGAAGGTCCGGGGCAAACATTGCAGCCAACAGCTTTGGTTCACGAAGCTTTTTTGCGTTTGGTCCCGGACGCAAGAGAACGCAAGTTCCACAACCGTAGCCACTTCTTTGCCGCGGCCGCCGAAGCGATGCGACGGATTCTGATCGAAAATGCCAGACGTCGCCGCAGTGACAAACATGGCGGGAAATTTCAGCGGCACGAACTTGACGAACAAGACGCGACGATTGATTCGGTGGATGCCGACACGCTGCTGGATCTTGACCAAGCCCTACAAAAACTGGCCGATCAAGAACCGGAACTCGCTAAACTAGTCGAATTGCGCTACTTTGCAGGACTGACAATCGACGAAGCCGCCGAAGTCCTGAAAGTATCGCCGCGAACCGTAAAACGCAACTGGGCATACGCGCGAGCCTGGCTGGGCCGCGAAATGCATCAAGACGAACCCGAGTAGCCATCGAATTAGGTCTATGAGCCAAGAGAAAACGATCTTTCTAAACGCCATTGAATTCGAAACGTACGCCCAGCAAATTGCGTACGTCCAGGAAGCGTGTCGTGATCAGGCCGAACTACAGCGTGCGGTGCTGGACTTACTCAAAGAACATCAGCGATGTGCCTGCGTTTTGGATCGTCCGCTGGTCCGAGCCGAACCAGATACGGCCATGGAAACGCAATGGCAACATGCGTTTGCAGCTTCAGAACAGGTTGATCAAGTGGGAATGTTGGTCGGCCCCTACCGCTTGATGGAACAGATTGGTGAAGGTGGTTTCGGCCTCGTGTTTGTCGCCGAACAACAGGAACCAGTGCAACGCAAAGTAGCGCTCAAAATCATCAAACCCGGCATGGAAACGCGAGACGTCATCGCTCGGTTCGAAGCAGAACGACAGGCACTAGCGCTGATGGACCACGCCAATATTGCTCGAGTGTTTGATGCGGGCGTCACGCAATCAGGTCGACCTTTTTTTGTTATGGAATTGGTTCGAGGCGTTCCGCTGAACGAATTCTGCGACCAACATCAACTAGACACCCTTCGTCGTTTGGAACTGTTTATCACCATCTGTCGCGCAGTCCAGCATGCGCATCAGAAGGGTGTTATTCATCGAGACCTCAAGCCGTCCAACGTGTTGGTCACGCTGCAAGACGGACAACCGTTGGCCAAAGTCATTGACTTTGGAGTGGCCAAAGCGATTGGCCAGACATTAACCAACAAGACCATTTACACTCGATTTACGTCCATGATTGGAACGCCGGCCTACATGAGTCCGGAACAAGCAGCGATGAGCGCCGGCGACGTGGACACTCGCACCGACATTTACGCCTTGGGAGTTTTGCTGTACGAACTGTTGGTCGGCACCACTCCATTTGAATCGAAACGACTAGCCAATGCCGGCTTTGATGAAATTCGACACATCATTCGCGAAGAAGAACCGCCAAGACCAAGTGCTCGTCTGAGCACGCTGGCCGGTTCGCTGCAAAGTACCGTTTCCGCCAGTCGCCAGCTGGAACCTGCGCAACTAAATTCGATGCTGCGTGGCGACCTGGACTGGATTGTGATGAAGGCCATCGACAAGGATCGCAATCGTCGATACGACACAGCCGGCGATCTTGCCGACGATATCACTCGCTATCTAACACAACAACCCATTGAAGCTCGGCCACCCACCGCAGCGTATCGCTTGCGCAAGTTTGCCAGACGCAATCGCGTATCCTTGATCACGGGATCTTTAGTGACGCTGGCATTGATTGTGGGTACCGTGATTAGTGTTTGGCAAGCGCGAGTTGCCATACAGGAACGGGACGAGAAAGTCATTGCTTGGCAAGAAGCAGTGAAGGCGAGAAACGAAGCCGATGCGGCAAGGATTGAACTGGAACGGTTTGCCGAGCGTTTAAAACAAGCGAACCTGTTACTGGGATCAGGCCGAGCGCACGCGGACAGCGGCGATTGGGCAGCTGCACACGCGGACTACTCCAAGGCCATTCGCATTCAACCACATTATTATCATGTCTGGGTTGAACGAGGATCGATGTACGCCAGATTGGGCCTTTGGGATCGAGCGGCTGCGGATTTTTCGCGAGCCATTGAGCTGGGCGCACCGATTGATGGAATCGAATGGTCCGGAGTTCCACAGTTGATGTGGTTCACACAGAAAACCGAAACCTATCAACAGTTATGCGGCGCAATGCAATTGACGGACCGCGAACACAGCTTCTGGGCACTTCATCAAATTCGCGCCCGATTGTGTGGCGACTTTCCGGCCACCACTTTTCCAGAACTCAAGGCGGTATGCGAACAATACGTTTCGTTTGACGCCAGTGCGAATCGAGGCCGATTCGGACGAAACAACCACCTTCGCGGATTTCAAATCTACATCTTGGCTTGGTGTCATTATCGATGCGACGAATTCGCGCAGGCCGCACACCAACTGGAATCAATTCCGTCGTTCGATCGACATTGGGAAGCCATCGACATTATTCAACCGCTATTGGCCTCCAGCTATTTTCGCACCTCGCAACCCGACCTCGCCCAACAGGCGCTCGCCAACGCCGAACAATCGCTACAACGTTGGCTGCAACACTCGCCATCTTCGCCGGAAAACATTACTACCACGCCCGTCCTGTGGTTCGATTGGCTGGAGTTCCTTTTGCACTATCGCAACGCCAGTCTGCAAATCCACGGCACAATACCCGACAGCTTCCAAGAACTGCAGGAACGCGAACATAGTGTGTTTTCATTGATCCAGTCAAAAAGAGTTTCGAATTGACCAGAAATCGAACGAACCGCGTAAAACGGATTGATCAGACATGCTCATTTGCAATGTCGCCGCCGAGATAATACCGACAGCAGACCAATCGCCAGCAAAAATCCAACGGTCGACGTCGGCTCAGGGACCACGCTAACAGCTCCCGAGTCGATTGCAAAACGGTTTCCTTGTTCGTATCCACCGTCCTGGAAAGCCAAGATCAGATCCGACGAATCAAAGTCACCATCGCCATTCCAATCCCCTTCAGCCCAAGTGGAATTGCCGACAATCTGGTCTTCATATTCGGCAGATTGAAAGATCTGAATCAAGTCTGTTGAATCGAACACTCCGTCCAAATTGGCATCGCCAAACCATGTGCCTACAATTTCCTGAACCCATTGAGACCTGACTGCCGGATCAGCAAGCGAATCAATTTCCGCAGGCACAATATAGCTCGCAAATAATCCGCCGGAGCGACGTGAAAGTCGAAAATATCCGTCATCGGCCAGCGAGTTGCCTTCGACAAAACGACGGACGTCCAACACAAAGTCTTCTTGATCAAAACCATCTAAGCTTGCTGTCGCCACCATCGGCCATACTTGGCTTCGATTCGAATCGAATGCGCTGACTTGGCCTTCCGTATGACCATCGCTCGCAAGACCTACCACTTGAATAACGAAGGGAGCCGTTGAATCGGCCGTGACCGTCACACTACCTGCCACCTGAACCAAATCCGCAACTACTTGATCAGGGTCATTCGCCGAAGTCCCCAACTCCCATTCGTAAACGCCATTGCCATCCAGCACCAACGAACGATTCAACGACAACACACCGACACTAGAACCGGGTTGAAGTTCACCTTCGTTTCCAATCAACACGTCATTGTCTACCGAGCCATTTCCGCCAATGGTTTCGTCAGCGTGGTCAATCAATAACGCCACATCTTGTCCGTTTACAAAGACTTGCAAATCGTTACCAGCCGGAATGGTAAACGACGCGTCCAAATTCACTCCGACGGAAACCAAGTTCAAGACGGAGTTAGGCGCCGAAGCCAAAATCGGCCCGGAAAAGCGTACCGATCCCAAAGGTGCTCCTGGCTCCAAATGCCGAGGTCGAGCGTCAATCGTAACATTTCCTTGAACTTCCAATGAACCGGCAAAATCGAGATGCCCGGTGCCGCTCAGCATCAGTAGTGACTCGTCGAGCATGTGTACGTCACTGTCGATCGTAATGGAACTGAATCCGTAAGTGGCTCCCAGGGACGAAGCAGAATCTACCGCGATGGATCGCGAAAATCGGAAGTCTTCTCCCAGTCCTGGTAGCAAAATCAAACGACCTCCGTCCAATCGAATCGGCGGCAATGAAGATTCGACCATTTGGCCACCATATGTCGTCACTCGCAGCGTACCGTTTGCGCCCAACGTGACTTCGCCAGGTAGCGAATCTTCGGCCGCAACTTCCACGGTGCCGGACTTCACCAATGTCGATCCCACAAACGTGGACTGTTGCCCTTCAATAGCCAAATTACCTGCGCCCGTCAAAGTGAGTGCGGAACTGCCGTGTAGTATGTCAGCGGCCAGACGAGTTTCACCGCCAGTCAGAATGGTACTGGGCTGCTCCACGGTAATGGGCCCCGTATGTCGTGACGCGGCAAATTCCAATGTACCGCCAGACAGCGTTACAGCTGCGGATGTGGTACTAGGCCCATTCCAGCCGTTCAGCCGCAACGTCCCATTGTTGATCCGAACTGTAGGCGCATCCGAATTCAGCTCCAGCCGACCGTCATTGACTTCCACCGAACCGACGAAGTCGTTCATTCTTCCGGTCAAAATTGCGTCACGAGATCCTTGCTTACGAACAACGCCGTCACCAAACAGGTCAAGCTCGACTTCGCCTTGGTGCAATTCGAGTTCGGAGACTTGGGTTCGCCCCAATTCCACTCGCGAACTCCCGTCTACCTCAAAACGTCCCAGCACCAGATCACCTCGAGCATCATTGGTTCGGCGCACTCGGACATTATATGCCACCAAATCACCGCCAACAGGAATGGCGTTCTGTCCCAGATCCATTTGGCTGGAATCGGACGCCACTAGCCGAGTGACACCGCTGTGCGTATTGTTGCCCAACAGCGCTCCATTGCCCAACACTGTAACGTCCACCGCTCCAGCCGCGCCGTCCACAATGTCTGCTTCCGTACCGCCGTACAATAAGAGTTCATTCGTGCCGGAAGTGATTCGGCCGTTGCGAGTTCTTCCAATCACGCCTCCGGATTGGACGGTCAATAGATGTCCAGCCAGATTGAGTGTTCGATCCGTCGCCAAAGAATTAACGGTCACGTCTTTGGTTGGCGTTTGATCAACATTGGAATCGAGCACCACGTTGTCGGTGGCTTCGGCAAAACGCAGACGATTTTCTGGATCGTCCAGAGTTTGAATCCCGTTCGGCCCGATCGTGGCGAACCCAAACGAATTCCCGAAGTTACCTTGATAGTCCACAATGGCCCACGGTCCCACAATGCCGTTTTGAAGCGCAGGTTCATTGTTTATGTGTATCGGCTTGGCATCCCCCGCTTCAAAATGAACGATACCATCGCCGGTGCGCGCCAGCGAATCAAACGTCAGTGCGCCGGCATCGTAAATAGCGATCTTAGAATAGCCATTGGCAATTCGGAGCTGTCCCATCGTTTCGTCGCCGCTGCCTCCCGCCGCCAATTGGCCGCCGTCCATGGTGATGGTCGCCGTGTCGTGAATTCGATCTTGATGGTCCCGGTTTAGATATAACTGGCCGCCCGCTTCCACTGTGACTTCGCCCAACATCGCAAACGAACTTCCAGCATCAAAGGCAACAGAACTGCGGTCTCCCACCACCAGCGAACCGGTCCATTCTTGCTGGTTTCCTTGCAGAAACATCATGCCATTTTGAGTCCGCAAACTTCCGCCGGAAATTGGACCTCGCAAAATGCCGTTCCCCGACACCGTCGAACCAAGGTCGCCAACATGCAATGGTCCATCCAAGATAGGCAGAACGTTGATTTGATCACTCAAGTGCAATGCGCCAAAGAATCCGGTACCC
>JAGQOZ010000258.1 GCA_020426955.1 Planctomycetales bacterium | reverse complement strand
ATTGAACAGGAAGGGACCTATCCGCTACCGGAAGCTCAGCAAGATCGCTTCATGTTCAAGATCTTTGTGAAATACCCTAGCTTTGACGAAGAATTTGAGATTGCCAAGCGAACCACCAGTTCGCAGCAGTTTGACGCTCAACCGGTCCTTTCGTCCGAAGATATTTTGAACTTGCAAAAGATGGTACGCGATGTCCCCATTTCGGACCATGTGATTCGCTACGCGTTGTCGCTGGTTCGACAAACTCGGATCGGCATGCCCGGCACGCCGGACACCATTGAAGAAATGGCGGCCTGGGGCGCCGGACCTCGAGCGGTCCAGTTTTTGATCTTGGGCGGTAAGGCTCGAGCGTTACTGTACGGTCGCTCTCATGTCTCCACGGAAGACATCCAAGCCTTGGCCAAACCAACGTTGCGGCACCGGATTGTGGTCAATTTTGCTGCGGAAAGTGACGGCGTTACGTCGGATGATCTGATCGAAAAGTTGATTAAAGTCACGCCTACGAAAGAAGACGAGCTAACACGAGATGCCCGATTCCAAAAGATTTTTGCATCCTGATGCGATCGCGAGGATTTCGCGGCTGGAATTGCGAGCTCGGTATATCGTCGAAGGTTTCCTCTCCGGCATGCATCGAAGTCCGTACTTCGGTCAGTCCATCGAATTTCGTCAGCATCGAGAATACGTTGCCGGGGATGAATTACGCCATGTCGACTGGAAAGTGTGGGCTCGTCAAGACCGACTGTACATCAAGCAGTTCGAAGAAGACACCAACATGCGTTGCAGCCTGCTGGTGGATGTTTCCAACAGCATGACCTACGGCAACGGACCGCTGAACAAGTACGAATACGCCTGTACCGCGGCCGCCAGTCTGGCTTACCTGATTCTGCGGCAAAACGACGCCGTCGGGTGCTTGGCGTTTGATGATCGAGTTCGCCAAGTAGTTCCGGTTCGATCTAAACGGACCCATCTGCAATCCATTGTCGATTCGCTGTCTGTCGCAACTCCGGCTGACAAGACCAATATGAAAGGGATTCTGCGCAACACGGCAGAAAAGTTTCCGCAACGAGGACTCATGGTTTTGTTTTCGGACTTGCTATGCGAACGCGAAGACTTGATCAAAGGTCTGAGACTGCTGCGGCAACGAGGTCACGACGTCTTGGTCTTTCACGTCATGGATGACGATGAAATTGATTTTCCCTTCTCCGGTTCCATGCGATTTGAAGGCTTGGAGACGGACGCGTTTGTGAATTGTAATCCTCGATCATTACGCGAAGGTTACTTGGAAGCCTTGCAGGAATTCTTGGATGATACTCGGCATGGCTGCGCCAAGAACGGAGTCGACTACGCTTTGGTGCGAACCAGCGACCCCTTAGACGCCGTGTTGGCGCAATTCCTGAGCCGTCGAATGGGTATTCAACGCAAACACTAAACCTTTCGCCAGAATTGAATTTGCTTGTCATGCAGTTTCTCCATCAACCACTTACCTGGGCATTCTTCTTGGTGCTGTTGCCCCTGTTGATCCATCTGATCAACATGATGCGCCAGAAAAAGGTCCAATGGGCGGCCATGGAGTTCCTGCTCAAGAGCTACAAGAAGCACCGCCGCTGGGTCTGGCTGAAACAACTGCTGCTGTTGCTGTTACGCATGGTGGCCGTCGCCACGCTGGTGGCTATGCTGGCTAAATTGGTTACCAAAGATGAATGGACCAGTTTCTTTTCTGGCCGAGCGACCCATCATTACGTCCTGCTGGATGATAGCGTTTCCATGGCAGACCGATCCGGAAATACGGAAGTCTTTGATGTCGCTCTACAAGCACTTTCGCAAATTACTGCTCGAGCCGCACAGCAATCCACTCCGCAAAAACTGACCCTGATTCGCTTTTCACAGGCGTCCAAGTCGGTCAACCAAACCGCAGTGGAAGCGATGGACCTAGCGGATTTGAACGCGGAAACGATCACCGGCAGTTTTGAAGAATTACTGCAGAATAAAGGGAGTTCGCTGCATGTATCGGACTTGGCCATGGGGCCAGAAGCCGCGGTTGGCTTGGCGGAATCATTGATTGCCGACGCTGTGGACGAAAAGCGTATTCTTCACGTCATTTCCGATTTTCGGCAACCATCTGCGTCGGACTTACAACAAACGAAAGACGCCTTGGGACGACTAGAAAACGAAGGAACAGAAGTTCGCTTCGTGCGTTGTGCGCAGCAGCGTCGAGCCAATTTGGCGTTGACCGAACTGGCGCCGGCCGCGGGAACGCAAGCGGCGGGAGTTCCGTTCTTTGTCAACGTCAAAGTCAAGAATCTGGGCGAACAAACCGTCCCGCAAGTTCTGGTGCGCATCAAAACCGTGACCTACGCTAAGGGGCCTGACGGTAGCGAATCGCCACCACAAACCGATCAGTTGCCGGATATTTTGATCAATCAATTAGAGCCCAATCAGACGGCGCTGCGTCAAGTCCAAGTGGCATTTCCTGCACCAGGACAACACGTCATTGAAGCGTCTTTGCCGCCCGATGCGTTGGAGGCCGATAACCGTATTTGGAACGTGATCGACATTCCGGAAGGTGCGCCGGTGTTGATTGTCGACAGTGACTTGGACCAAACGGGCGCGTACTACTTGGAGTCCGTTTTTCGTCCGGGACTAAGGACCAACACGGGCATCATGCCTACCAGCCAGCCGGTTGAATTCTTGCGAGACGCATCGGCCGACGAACTGGCCAAGTTCGATTCCATCTATTTGGTCAATATCGCGTCACTGGACGAAAAGTCGATGGAGAATCTGAACCGCTACGTTTCCAACGGCGGTGGTCTGGGGATTTTTCTGGGACCGGATGTCAACGCCAATGCGTATTCGCGTTGGTATGACGATGGCCGCGGCGCGTTCCCGCTGCCCTTAGCTACGGACAAGGAATTGCCGCTACAAACTTCCGGCGAACCCGACGTTCAATTCCAAGACCATCCCATCTTTCAAGTCCTGCTGGGCGAACGCAATCCCTTTGCCAGAACCATTGCCGTCCAGCGCTATTTCGCTCCACCCTTGCGTTGGCAACCGAAAGAAGGATCAACGGTGCAGGTGGCCGCCAGACTTCGCAACGGAGATCCGTTGGTGGTGGAACAGCGGCTGGGTGACGGTCGAGTGGTCGCGTTTTTGACCACCGTCAATCCCGAATGGAACAACTGGGCTCGCGAACCAAGTTTTGTCGTGGTGATGCTACAGATGCAATCGTACCTAGCGGCTCCGCTACGAGACATCGCGGCGCGTTATGCTGGTAGCCCCATCCAGTTGCAGTTACCCACGGACGAATTCGCTCAAGAAGTGCGTTTCGTACCGCCACAAGATACTTCCGTGGGTGCCACAGCGGAGATCAAGGTGCAAGCCGAAATGGCGGACAATTCTCCGTTGATGAATGTGCGTTTGGGGATTGCCGGTGATTCGAATCAGCGTTCTGGCGAAACCGACATGCGAGGCGTTTATACCATGGAAGCCATCCAGTTGGACGGTGGCGAAATTCGACAGCGTTTTGCGCTGAACGTGGATCATCAAGAAAGCGAACTGGCGCTGGCGTCTGATGCTGACATTCGCGCCGCGTTGGCACCGCTGAGTCCCGCGATTTTGGATGCTGATAAATTGATCTATGAAGACGTGGCGGACGCCGGCTTTTCTTGGACTCGTATTTTGCTGTTCGCACTGCTCGCATTTTTATTAGGCGAACAATGGTTGGCCTATTCAGCCAGTTACCATCCTCCTCGATCCGTCGCAGCAACGGCAGGAGGACTTCGATGATCTCGCCAATCCGTTTGCCGTTTGCCGATGTGACTCGGACCGTCTTCGAATTCACTCAGCTGCAATCCATGACGCAATGGTGGCACTGGATGGCACTGGCGTCCGTAGTGTTGGCCATCTTGCTTTATGTCATTTATCTGTACCGCATCGATACCGTGGAACTGCGCCGCGGTACACGTTGGCTACTGGTGACACTCCGTATTGCGGCCCTACTGGGATTGCTGTTCTTCTTCTTGGATCTGCAGAAACGCACAGAAAAGCAGGTTATCAAGAATTCTCGAACAGCGGTGCTGGTGGACACCAGTCAAAGCATGGGCTTGGTCGACAAAACAGGCAGCTCGAATGATTCCGATTTGGCGAGAATAGATCAGGTGGTATCGTTTTTCCAGCAATCGCCGCTGCTGGAGCAATTGACAGCCAAACATGATGTCGCCATCTATCGGTTTGATCAATCCGCAGCGCCGGAAGTGATTGCTACATTTGATAAACAAGTTCAGATTGATGCCGATTCCAATCTGGATGTTCGCCAACAACAGGAAGCTCAGGTGGCTGGTGCCAAACCGCTGTGGTGGCTGGCCATCGGCGTGTTGGGCATTGCCGCTTGCTTGGCAGGGCTGCATTGGATGATTGGTCGACAAACCACCAGTGCAGAAGGGGAAGCGTGGCTGTTGTTAGCATCCGGCGTCTTGTTGATTGTGGCCATTGTTTGCGGAGGTGTGGCGAACCTGCGTCACCCAAATATTTCTCCGCTGGTGGCACTGGGACTGCAGTCGGCTCGCTTCGAAGAAAACAATCTCAATTCGAATTCATCGACTGATCCGGCCTCGGACGATTCGCCTGACCTAAGTTCGCCAGCAAATATCGAATGGGCCAACCTGCTGGCCGCCAAGGGCACCGAAACTCGCTTAGGCGAAGCAATTCGCTGGGTCGTGGAACGTGAACGAGGCGGACCGATTGCCGGTGTGGTGGTCATCACGGACGGAGCGGGAAATGCCGGTATCAATCATGCCATTGCCGCCGACGCTGCTAAGCAAGCACAGATTCCCGTCTTCCCGATCGGCATGGGGTCCGACCGTCGGCCAACCAACGTGCGATTGGTAGACCTGGAAGCACCTCGGCGAGTTTACCCGGGGGATGATTTCCAATTAACGGCTTACGTCCAAGCGTTTGGCATGTTGGGCTCGCTGAAGCTGGAACTTTTTTCTCGACCAGAATCCGCCGATGCGTCGGGTGACGTTTTGGAACAAGAAGCCACGGTGACGTTAGCGGAAGACGGAGCTGTGGTGCCGGTCAAGATGGAAGTCACTCCGGATCAAGTGGGGCAACGGATCTATTCCGTCAAGGTTTCGCCGGGACCGCAGGATTTGGATAATTCGGATAATGTACAAACGGCTAACGTAAGCGTGGTGGATCGCAAGACCAAGGTGTTGATGCTGGCCGGCGGGCCAATGCGAGAATACCGGTTCGCCAGGAACATGCTGTATCGAGACAAAGAAGTGACCACGCATGTGCTGCTGCAAACGGCCGAACTGGAAACGGCTCAAGAGGCGGACGAAGTGCTGAGCGAATTCCCTGACTCGCCGGAAGAAATGTTTGAGTATGATTGCGTCATCGCGTTGGATCCAGATTGGCGAGAGTTCAGCGAATCGCAAATTGAATTGCTCGACCGCTGGGTAGCAGAAAAGGCAGGCGGTTTGATCTTGGTGGCCGGTCCCGTCTACATCCCCGAATGGACTCGCACACAGCAAGGTGATTCCAAACTCGCGCCGATTCGATCACTTTACCCGGTCACGTTTTACAGCCGAGGTAGTTTGTCGGTGCGATTGGGACGAGTGACTTCGGATAACGCGTGGCCCGTGCGTCTTACCGACGACGGCTTGCGCAGCGAATTCCTGTGGCTGGAAGATGAAGCGGATGCCAGTCAGCAAGTGTGGTCGGAATTTGATGGCGTCTACGGGTATGCGGCAGTCAAGGACATCAAGCCGGGAACCAAGGTATACGGATATTTTTCCGATCCTGACACAGAAATCGACGGCCAGTTGCCTGTCTTGATGGCCGGTCAATTTTTTGGTGCCGGTCGCGTCTTTTATTTGGGCAGCGGCGAAATGTGGCGACTTCGCGAATTGGACGACGCCTATTTTGAACGGTTTTACACGAAGTTGGTACGAGAAGTTTCGCAGGGAAGATTGTTGCGAGATTCCAGTCGTGGGATTCTGTTGGTGGATACGCAACGAGCGATGTTGGGAGACACGATCACGGTTCGAGCCAGCTTGAGTGATGCCCAATTTCGACCGCTGGAGCGAGAACAAGTGCAGGCGCAACTGGTGCGGCCGAATGGTAGTCGCAGCGAATTGATTCTACGACAGCCGAAGGATACCAATCGTGCCGGTATGTTTATGGGCCAATTCCCAGCCATTTTGGAAGGTGAATATTCGATCGAATTGATCATCCCAGAAAGTGAAGACGAACTACTAACGCAAGAAGTCAAGGTTCGCATGCCAGCGTTGGAACTGGAAAAGCCTCAACGCGACGACGCAGTGTTGGCCGAACTTGCTGCGACCAGCGGCGGAACGTATTTCGTAGGCTTGGAGAATGTCGCATCCACCGACGAATCGGTCAGCTTAGCTGGTAAACTCCCTTCCAAAGACCAAGAAACGTTTTTACCCGGAACGCCAGATAAAGACTTTGAACTGACGTTGATGTCCTGGCTGTTGACGTTAATCTGCGGCTGTCTCTGCTTAGAGTGGCTGATTCGTAGACTCAGTAAATTTGCGTAACACCTGCAATAGAAATCGCATGACAAGTCCTCGCCACATAGAACTCGCTGACAACGTGCGATCCATCTTGGATCGTCTGAAAGGCCGCATACGTTGGTATGTTTGGCTGGAAGGACTATCGTGGATGGTGGTTTGTCTGGGCACGGTTTATTGGCTGGGACTGGCGCTGGATTACTTGCCGGTACTGGCCGGTTCCACCGAAATGCCGCGGACAGCTCGAGCAGCCATCCTGCTGATGACCTTGGCCGGGCTGGCGTTTATTGCCTATCGCTGGATTTTGCGACGCGCATTTGTGCGATTTACTTATCGCAATATGGCAACGCTGATTGAACGCAAGTTTCCCGATTTTGGTGACAGCTTGCTGACCACCGTCGAATTTGCGGAAGCCGCGCCAAAAGACCGCCCCGCCATGCTGGACCGAACTCGCGAAGACGCGATTGCCAAGATTCAGAAGATTGATGTGAATCACGTCTTTGATTGGCGTCCTTTAGTGCGAGCCATGCTGTTGGCCGGTGCCTTGGGATTGTCCATTGTTGTATTCGGTGCCGCAAACCTAGATGCCTTTCGACATTGGACCAGTCGTTTGCTGTTGCTTTCTGATCAAGACTGGCCCAGAAAAGCGGCCATTGAATTGTTAGACTTTCCGCAGTCGCTTCGCAAAGTGGCCGAAGGCACTGACATCACATTACGAGTTCGCGCGGATGCCAAACGCACGATTCCTAGATTGTGCACCATTCATTTTCGCACCGAAAATGGAGAACGTGGCCGAGTCAACATGAGCAAGGATGGCGAACCGGTAGATGGTTATCAGTACTATCGCTTCAGTGGCACGCCGTTTCAGGGCATGCTGGAATCGGTGGCCTTTGACGTGGTGGGCTATGATCATCGGCTGAACCATTTTCAAATTGAAGTGGTGCCTAGCCCCAGCATTGTGGACATTCAGCTTCGCACTGAATTTCCTGAATACACGGGCCGGCTGCCGCGTACGGACCCTTGGTCCTTGGGGACTCGTCTGCCAATCGGAAGTCGCATCAAGCTGGTCGGCAAATGCAATAAACCTTTGTCTCAAATACGGATTGCGCCTCAGCTGGTCGACGATGTGGATGAAAATGGCGCTGTCAAGCCAATGACGCTGGAACCTGATAAGGCCGACGCAACTTTGTTCACTGCAGAAATCGATTCGCTGGGCGAGTCTTTAAACTGGGCCATCACTTTGACAGATCAAGACGGCATCACCAGCGAACAACCCTTTCGCTTGGTAATTGGTGCCGTCGCCGATTCGCCTCCCAATTTGGACATGACGCTCAAGGGGATCGGCACGGCCATCACGCCTCAGGTTCGGTTACCCATTCAAGGCAAGATTGCAGACGACTACGGCATTAAGTCGGCCTGGTTTAACCTTGCCATTCAAGACAAACCCAATGTTGTGAAACATTCGTTCCCCGTTCCCGGGACCGGAGAGATTGACGCCGAGCTGGATGTGCGAAAGCAAAGTCAAGCCGATTCTCAGTTCCTGTTGAATCCAGGCGAAATGGTAGAGCTGACCATTCAAGCCGAGGACGGATTTAATCTGCAAGATGCGAATCAAGGCAACATTGGGATCAGCGAAGCGTTTCCGCTGGAAGTGGTTGAACCCGATGCGTTGCTGGCCTTGCTGGAAGCCAAGGAACTAGGCCTGAGACGTCGTTTTGAACAGATCATTGCCGAAATGACGGAAACTCGCGATTCATTGGCTCGAGTAAAACCGGAAGCAACCAACCATGCGTCCAACGTAACTGCGGACGAAGCGGACGATACCGCCACGGAAGACTCGGCGAGCAACCAAGATCAAGACCGATTAGATTCGCTGCGGTTACTT
>JAGQOZ010000257.1 GCA_020426955.1 Planctomycetales bacterium | reverse complement strand
CCATACAGATACGCTCCTTGAAGCTCCGGCCACACGTCACCTCGATAAACGAATCCGCCGGTCAAACTACGAGCTTCACTATGCGGGTGTTCCACCGTGTTACGGACAATCGGACTGGGGCCAATCTGGCGTTCCAATTGAAACGGATGATTCGCCTCCATAATGGGCCAGCCATAGTTTTCGCCTTTGCGAACCAACTGGGCCGATTCCCACAGATCTTGTCCGTTGATACCGGTCCAAAGTTGATCCGAAATGGTGTCGTACGTCAGTCGCCAAGGATTGCGCAGCCCGTACGCATAGATTTCGGGGCGAACGTTTTCTTGGCCGACAAAAGGATTGTCAGCGGGGATCGAATACGTTTGATTCGCCTGCACATGGTCTACATCAATTCGCAGGATCGAACCGGGCAGGTCATCGAGTCGCTGTCCGGTGTCGTGTTCGTCCGAAGTCGAAGAACCATCTCCGGCAGAAAGGTACATCAGGCCAGATTTGTCAAACGCAATGCCTCCACCGTCATGCCCCGCCGATGGCCATGCGATGATCAACTTGGCCGAATCTTCCGCAATATCGCCAGAATTACGGTCCATGGTGTAGCGAAGAATTTCGTTCGTACGAGCTCCCGATGCGTCTCGGCCATTACCAAAGAAATAGATGAACCCGTTATTCTCGAAATCGGGGTGAAACGCCAAGCTATAAACCAGATGCCGAAGTTCCAGCAGGCGTTCTGCGTCATCGGCCGAACCAGCCGGGCGAACGCGAAGGATCCGAGTCGGGCCGTTCCAATTCACGATATGCTGAACCAACAAGAACGTGTCGGCGGCGGGTTCGCGTTCTAAGTACACCAAGTTCGGCAATTCGAAGTGCGGAAACGCCAGTTCGACCGTGAACGGTTTGGGTGGATCGGGCGATCCAATGAATCGAGACGTGGTCCAGACGGTTCGTTGTGACGGTTCTGCCAATGATTCAGAAGTGGATTGAGCTAGAACCACCAGCAACAGAGCCAAAGTGTGACTTCGCACCATTTGCTAACTCCCAATTAATCCTTGCAGCGCCTTACCTAAATGTGCCACTCGTCACTCGCGCCAACTTGCGACGGCGAACGTGATCGCTTGGCGACTTGGCAATTCGAACCATTTCTGACCAACCGAACAAATCGCGTCAAATTCGGTACAAGAAATGCAAAAGCAGTCGCAATTATTAGAAACGGCGTTCAAGGCCGCGTCTACCGCGGTCGGATGGGCATTATTTGCCCAGGTTGGACAAAATACATCAGCTTTCTTTAATCAGAACCGGAGGACATTTTTTAGTTCGAAACATGGAAGGAATACATTTCGAAATTTCGCCTCAGCCGGACGACGAAACATGCGGTCCAACATGTCTTCATGCCGTCTACCGCCATTTTGAAGGTGAAACGCTCAGTCTGGAACAAGTCATACACGAATGCGATTCGCTGCAAGAAGGAGGAACATTGGCGTCCTTGCTGGGCGCACATGCACTGCGGCGAGGTTACGACGCAACCATCTATTCGTTCAATCTGAACGTCTTTGATCCCAGTTGGTTTCGTAACGAATCGATTTCTTTGGTCGATAAGCTTTACGCCCAAATTGATGCCAAACCAGGCGACAAGTTACGCATCGCCAGCGAAGCCTATATCGAATTCCTCAAGCTAGGTGGTCGGATTCGCATGGAGGATCTGACCAGACGATTGATCCGATCCTACTTAGCTCGTTCGCTCCCTATCTTGGTTGGCCTAAGTGCCACTTACCTATATCAAGCTCCTCGAGAAGTCGCCCCTAAATGGGATCCGGATGACGTCTGTGGACTTCCAGCCGGCCATTTTGTAGTGCTCTGCGGCTACGACCAATTGAACAAAGAAGTCCGCATTGCCGATCCCTATCTGCCGAACCCATTTGCTCCGCGAGAAAACTACTATTCGATTGATGTGGATCGAGTGGTCTGTGCCATTCTGTTGGGCATTGTCACGTACGACGCGAATCTGCTGATCCTGCGTCCCAGTAAATCCAGAAGGAACGAAGATTGACTATCCTGATTGTTGTAAATGACCCCAAGAAATGGCCTTTTGATATTCCGGACGTCGAAGTGGTGGAAGCTCGCAGCTATCTGACCAAACCGGAATACAGCGAGTTGCGGACAGCCAAAGTATTCAACCTGTGCAAATCATATCGTTACCAAACCATTGGCTATTATGTGTCACTGCTGGCGGAAGCGCGAGGCCACAAACCGCAGCCTAGCGTGGCCACCATCCAGGGCATGAAGTCCCGAGACATGATTCGACTAGTCTCGAACGAACTAGACAAACTCATGCAGACCAGCTTGAACCGGATTTCGTCCGACAAGTTTACGCTGAGCGTTTACTTTGGCCGAAATCTTGCCAAACGGTACGATCGCTTAAGCCTGCATTTGTACAACTTGTTTCAGTCACCGCTGCTACGAGCCCAATTTGTCAAGAACAACGACCATTGGTCGCTGCGAAATGTGTCGACCATTGCCGCCAATGAAATCCCCAAGAGCCACGCCGATTTTGTGACGCGAGTCGCCGCAGAACACTTTGCTGGTCGAAGATCACGCGTTCGCCGCAAAACACCAGCTCGCTACGATCTGGCCATTTTGCACGACCCTCAGGAGGCCGAACCTCCTTCAAACGAAAAGGCACTCGAAAAGTTTGCCAAGGCCGCCGAGCAATTAGCCATTCGCACGGAATTCGTGACGAAAGACGACTTCGCTCGGATCCCCGAATTCGACGCACTTTTCATTCGAGAAACCACGTATGTCAATCATCATACGTACCAGTTTTCGCAACGCGCCGCCAACGAAGGTCTTGTCGTTATCGACGATCCACTTTCCATACTGCGTTGCACCAATAAGGTCTATCTAGCCGAATTGCTGAGTCGCTGCAAAATTCCAACTCCCAAGACGCTGGTGGTTCACCGAGGCAATTTGGACAAACTGATTCCAACTCTGGGATTGCCGGCAGTTCTAAAAAAGCCCGACAGCGCGTTTTCACAGGGAGTGACCAAGGTCGAAGACGAACAAGCGTTGTTGGAACAGCTGGACCGAATGTTTGACGAATCAGATCTAGTGGTGGCGCAAGAATACTTGCCCACCACATTCGATTGGCGAATCGGCATTCTGGATCAACGACCATTCTACGCCTGCAAATACCACATGGCACGCAACCACTGGCAGATCATTCGGCAGGAAGACAATGGTTCGGGCCGTTACGGCAAAGTAGAAGCGTTGCCGGTCGAGTTGGCACCTCGCAAAGCAGTTAGTGTTGCGCTAAAGGCAGCCAACTTGATTGGCAACGGCCTGTACGGCGTGGATGTGAAACAGTCCGGCGACCACTTTTACGTGATTGAAGTCAATGACAATCCCACGATTGATGCTGGTCAAGAAGATAAGATTCTGCGAGACGACATCTATCGTCGAATCATGGAACTTTTCCTGGCACGGATCGAAGCCATCAAGCAAGGAGCCCGCAACTAATGACCTATCACCTGTTTGAAGTCACCGGTGTCGAACTGGAATACATGATTGTCGACGCCGAAACCTTAGACGTTAGCCCCATTGCCGATCAGCTGATCCACAAAGTATGCGGACAATACGCTTCCGATGTCGATCGAGGATCTATATCTTGGTCCAACGAATTGGCTCGCCACGTCATCGAGCTGAAAACCACGGTACCAACCACATCGTTGACCAATCTACATGACGCATTTCACCAACAAGTCCATGACATCAACCGTCACTTACGTTCACTAAACGCGTTACTACTGCCCACTGCCATGCACCCGTGGATGATACCAGACGAAGAGTTTCAAGTTTGGCCACACGATTACAATGAAACCTACGAAGCATTCAACGAAATCTTTGATTGCCGAGGCCACGGTTGGTCGAATCTGCAGAGTATGCATCTGAATCTGCCCTTTGCCAATGATCACGAATTCGCTCGTCTGCACGCCGCCATTCGTTTGGTGCTGCCGATCCTGCCAGCGATTGCTGCTAGTTCGCCTTTTATGGAAGGGAATTCAACCGAATTTCTGGACAACCGCTTGGAGGTTTATCGCACGAATGCTCGTCGAATCCCGCAAGTCACCGGTGATGTGATTCCCGAACCAGTCTATTCGCACGCCGACTATGAAACCCAGATTCTGCAACCGCTGTACCAAGCTATTTCGCCTTTAGATACCGACGATATTTTGCAACACGAATGGCTCAACGCGCGCGGCGCGATTGCTCGCTTCGAACGCAACGCGATTGAAATCCGAGTGCTTGATATTCAAGAATGTCCAAAAGCGGATTTGGGGATCGCGCAATTGGTCGTCGCATTGTTGAAGCAGCTCGCGAACGTAGACCAGCATACCTTCGAACAACAAAAGGCGTTCCCAACGGAACGCTTGGCAGCCATTTTTCGCCAAGCGATTCGAACCGCCGATCGTACCGTCATTGACGACGTGGAATACTTACGACTATTCGGTATTCGTGGAACCGAATTATCCGCGTCCGAATTGTGGCACAATCTATTGCAAACACTGAAGCCGCAGTCAACATGGAGCAACGAAGAAGAACGTACGATTCGCCAAATGGTTGATCGAGGTTGTCTGGCGCGGCAACTGCTGAATTCGTCACATCACTTGGTTCGTACCTACCGAAAGTTAGCCGAATGCCTGGACCAGAATTCATTGTACGCTTGATTTGGATGAGACGAGTTTAATGCATTTGATTCTGACCTGCGAACACGGCGGTAATCAAGTCCCGCGATCCTATCGCGTTTGCTTTACGCACGCACAACCAATACTCGTCACGCACCGAGGTTATGATATTGGTGCGCTGTCGTTGGCACGTGCGCTGGCACTTCATTTCGAAGCGCCGCTCCATTCTTCCAAGGTGACTCGGCTGCTGATCGAACTAAACCGATCACTTCATCACCGAAATCTGTTTTCTGAATTCACTGTCGGGCTCGCCACCGAAACCAAACAACAAATCATCAATACGTTCTATTTGCCGTATCGCACGCAAGTGGAACAGGCGATTCGCGAAACCGGAGGGCCGCAGCGACCAGTGCTACACGTTTCCGTTCACACGTTTACGCCGCAGTTAAACGAACAGGTTCGCGTTGCTGACGTGGGACTGCTCTATTCGCCGCAGCGAACCCGAGAAGCCGTATTTTGCAAGCGATGGCAATCTGCGATGCGTGAAGCCGTTCCGAATTGGACCGTTCGACGCAACTATCCCTACCGAGGTAGCTCGGACGGATTCACAACCTACTTGCGAACTCAGTTTTCGCCAGATTTGTACTTAGGTCTGGAACTGGAAGTCAATCAAAAGCACGCCGCGAATGCTCGATTCTGGCGAAGCACCGTCGCTCGCGGAATTGCCGCTTCCCTAGAAACGGCGTTGCGAATTCATTCGTAAGCCAGAGCCGGATCTATGCGTCACCTGGCCCGCTCCAGAACGCTGTCGCTTCGATCGCTTAGACACTATGTCGGCACTACAACGGAATGGCCAGCTGATCGGGCGCTGGTTGCACTCCCGATCGATGCTCTTCGATTAGCCTCTTCAAACGAGCGACCACGTTGGGGTTCTTTTCCGCGATGTCATACTGTTCGCCGGGATCAACTTCCACGTCATACAACAGCGGAGGATCATGTTCGATAGGCGGGCGTCCGTAATGTACGGGCTCGCGGCTGCGCAGATGCAGCTTGTAGTTTTCGTGACGAACCGCGTACAGTTCGCCTCGTGTGTAATAGAACATCGACTTCCGTGGGCTCGGTCCATTCCCTTGTAACACTGGAGTCAAATCCAGCGAATCCATCGTGCGATCGTTTGGTATTGATCCGCCGGCCAAGCTGGCGAACGTAGCCATGAGGTCCGTGGTACAGCCCATTTCCGTCACCACGCTGCCCGCTTTAATTTGATCTGGCCACCAAAATATCGTGGGAACTCGCATGCCTCCTTCAAACGTTGTTCCCTTTCCCGCTCGTAATAAACCGGCAGAACCGCCGTTCAATTTTTGCGAAAGCCACGGCCCATTGTCACTGGTGAAGACCACCAGCGTGTTCTGTGAGAATCCCGTGTCACGTAATGTTTGCAGGATTTGCCCGACGGACCAATCGAGTTCCTGAACAACGTCTCCATACAGGCCTCGGCTGCTACGGCCTTTGAAGTCATTCGACGCAAAGATCGGAATATGCGGCATTGTGTGGGGCAGATAAAGAAAGAACGGCGTCTCCGCGTCTTGAGACTTTAAGAATTCGACCGCCGCTTCTGTGTAGCGTTTAGTGACGGTGGTTTGATCCGTCGGCCGTTCGATCACGTCTTCATTTCGCATTAGCGGCACACCACCGTTGGCGTGCATGTCGTTGGAATAGGGAATGCCAAAGTAGCTGTCAAAGCCTTGCGTACGAGGTAAAAACTGAGGCAAATGCCCTAAATGCCATTTGCCGATACAGGCCGTGTTGTAGCCTTGGTCTTTCAGTATTTCGGCAATGGTAATTTCTTCCGCAGGCAATCCGCCGCCGCTGTCCGGAAACAAGACAACTCGCTTTGGCGATGTCATTCCATTGCGAATCGGTAAACGACCGGTCAACAGTCCAGCGCGGCTGGGAGTGCACACCGGAGCTGCAACGTAGAAACTGGTCCACTTCTGGCCGTCCGCCGCCATGCGGTCCAAATTCGGCGTACGAATATTCGGGTGCCCAAAACATCCCAAATCGCCATAGCCCAGATCATCACAAAAGATAATGACAAAGTTCGGCGCGGCTGCCTGAATCCTGTCGGTTGTGTTTACCAACGGCAGCATTGCCCACAAAACAGAAATACGAAGAATATTGCGAAACGTATTTGCGGCACTCATTCTGGTTGTTCCTATTCTTTGTTGGGCGCCCACCAAGCGTTGAGACTCGCTTGAAGTTCGGCGACTCGGCCACGTTCGGCATTTGCCAAATTCGAATTCTCGTGCGGATCGTTTGCCAAATCATACATTTCAACCTGGTTCGAATCGGCCAGCAAATCAGGCTGAATCAACTTCCAGTTGTCCTGAATTACCCACCGGTATTTGAGCGACTTGGCGGGATCATCCACATCTACAACGTCATGTTCTAGGATTTCTCCGTAAAGCGAATCTCGCTCCTTCAAAGCTTTCGGATCCAACAGATTTATTCCCGGCAGATCAGCAGGGACGTCCACGCCACAGGCAGTCAGAATAGTGGGGACCAAGTCAATGCTACTGACCAACGTTTGCGAATCCATCTTGGGTTGCACGGTCTTAGGCCAGCGAACCATCACGGGTGTGCGAATTCCACCTTCATTGGGCGATCGCTTCGATCGCGGAGCATAGGCCGATTTGTCGGGCAAGTTAATCCAGCCGTTGTCTGTGACGTACAAGACCAATGTCTCTTCGGCAATGCCTTGCTTATCGACGTGATCCAGCAACTGCCCAACCGTTTCATCAAACCATTCGCACATGGCCCAGTATTTGGCAATGGGCAAAGAATCGACCTTGCTCTTGTATTTTTGCAACAAGCGTTCTGGAGGATTGTGTGGTGTGTGTGGCAAGAACGGTGCGTACCAAACAAAGAACGGCTTATGTTCTGCGACCGCTTGATCCATGAAATTGGTAACCGGGGCCAGTCCTTGCCGACCGATGGTCAGGCCGTCATCACCGTGTCGCCCACCAGGCTGCGGAAATCCTCGAGTCATTCCGGCTGAAAAACCACCTCGCGAAAAATTCCCTTCCCACCACTTTCCCGATTGGTGCGAAACGAACCCGATTTCGCCAAGCCATTTTGGCAACGTCTTCACTGAATCGATGTGCGAAATCAGCTGTTCACGGCGTTGATTGTATTGCGGATTGTTGCGACCGGGCACGCGGTCTACGACAGCCGGGTCATTGCCCACAATCTTATGCTGATGCGGATAAAGTCCCGTGATCATGGTCGCCAAACTGGGACGACACAAACTGGAAGGCACGTAGCCTCGAGTAAACGTGAGACTATCCTTGGCCAATTGATCGATGTTTGGCGTTTGGATATGCCCATGGCCCATGAAGCTGTAGTCGGTCCACGCTTGATCATCCGAAATAATCAAAATGACATTGGGCGGTTTCGCGAAGGTGGGTTGCGACATCCAAAACAGTTGCAACACGCAAACTAAAACGCCCCAACGCATCGGCTATTCCCTTTGCTTACAAGAATTGTCGTCTTCTGCTAGACGACACCGATTCACTACACCAGGAATTGTCGTCCCAGTCCTGAAAGATAACATCTCCATTTCTCACTGCAACCTTCATCACGGGGCACGCCATATTTCTTTGTGCTAGATTTTTTGTGGGATTTCAAGTGTTACTTTGGCCACCGTTCGTGCGACGGTGGCCGAAAGGGGATCTATGATCACTTTCGCAAGTTCCA
>JAGQOZ010000256.1 GCA_020426955.1 Planctomycetales bacterium | reverse complement strand
TGACGTTTTCTGATCGAGCAGACGAAACGCCAGGGTCAACGTCGGGCGTTCGAACCGGAGAGCAATTGCCTGTTTCGGAATTGCTGTACGGATTGATGTTACCTTCAGGCAATGATGCGTCCGTGGCACTTGCCGAACACTTCGGCGAATTGTTTCGTGATGCCGATGACGACAACGAAATCTCGGCATACGAATTATTCGTACGGCAGATGAACCGTTTGGCCAAAGAAATTGGCATGGAACATTCGCACTATCACAACACTCACGGCTTAACGGAAGACGGCCATTTACTTGCCGCAGAAGATCTCGCCAAGCTGGCTCGCTACGCCATGCAGAACCGTCGGTTTCGCCAAATTGTGGCCACCAGAAAACACGGCTGCCAGCTGCTGGGGCCTGGTGGGTATACGCGTAATGTCATCTGGAACAACACCAATCGGCTCTTAGGAACCGAGGGCTATTTGGGCGTCAAGACTGGCACCACGGACGCCGCCGGTGCGTGTTTGGTGTCGTACGGACAGCGTCAAGATCGCAATGTGATTGTGGTAGTGCTGGGGTCCAGCAGTTCGGATGCACGCTACACGGACAGTCGCAACCTATTTCGCTGGGCGTGGCAAAATCTGCCCTAACGGCTGAACGATTTCACTTTGTCCCTTTGCCGACGAAAATCGTCTATTCACAAATTCGGCCGATGCGAACAGGGAATCAATTCCAACGGCATGATCAAAATTTAACGGTGACACTTCCTTAACGAACGTAGCGGCTTGGAACGCGAAGACCATATCGGCCGTATCAAATTCACCGTCGCCGTTCCAATCTCCTTCATCAAACGAAGAATTTTTGGCCACACCGTCTTCGTATTGACCGGCCTGGAACACTCGAATCAAGTCTGATGTATCAAAGACCCCGTCATTGTTACTATCACCGACGGGTCGATTCTGAAACCAACGCAAACTGGAAACTAGCGAATTGCTAACGGCAAAAATATCCAAGTCGCCATCGGCATCTAAATCTTGCAATTCGATATCCACAAACCCGGACTGAGCGCTGGACCAAACTTGAGCCGTACTGTTAAATTCGCCCTGCTGGTTTTCCAACCAAGACAACTGACCACCGATCAAGTAATCTCCGTTGCCAAACACCAAATCTTGATCACCATCATTGTCCAAGTCGCCAAACTGTAGAGCACGTTCTACGGGTGCATTGGTCAACAGGCGAGTTTGACTCCACGAGCCATCGGCATTGGAGGTTAGTAGCACGGTGGAAGCAGGTGAAAACGAAGCAAAAGCAATGTCCGTCCTTGCATCTCCATTGATGTCCGCAACGGCCACCGCCCCGATGGGCTCGAGCGTCGGAAGCAACGTTCTGGCATGCCCAAACTGGCCCAGGCCATCTAGATTGGGGTGAAAGACAAATCCTTCACTGGTAGTGGTAATGATATCAACATCACCGTCGGCATCGACATCGCCAACATCCAGTGTGTAACCACCGGAGGCGGAATTCACCACCGTGGTCCATTCGCCAAAGCTTCCTTTCCCGTCGGTGTTTTTGATCGCCACGATGCGAAAGTTACTGAAGATGGAGGTGCGATTGGTTCGAGCCAAAAGATCCAAATCTCCATCAGCATCCATGTCCACGGCGCGAACTTCAGCTACACCGTTCAGCGATCCAATGGCACGTATCGGCCCGAAGTTTCCGTCGCCGTCATTTGGCAGCCAGACCAATTGACTTGCTTGCGAAGCGACAATGTCTACATCGCCGTCACCATCCAAGTCTTGCACGTCAAACGACGTGAATATGTCTTCCGACAACAATTCTGGGTTGGCAAAATTGGTGCTGCCGCCAGCAATCCCGAACAGGTTGCCCTCGATGGCTTCTAACGCAACGACATCCAGTGTGCCATTTCTGTCCACATCAGCCAGCTTGGTTTGTTCGGCAGCCCATTCTTGTTCGGCGGACGAACCCACCGATGCAAAGGCAATGCTGGTTAAAACCGTCTTGTTTTCTAGTTGCTCCAGACTCAAATGTCGCGGATTCATCTATTAGTCCTTCAATGTTGCATCTTGAATATCAAGTACCCTTCGCTGGATATCTATCCTTGATATCGAATCTTGCCGAGCGTGCAAGAACGTGGCTCGTGTTTTCACGCAAGTTTCCAGTACAACTCCGCCTGTTTTCTCGCGTTCTTGTTTGCCCCAGGTGGCCCCAGCTGTTTCAACGAAAAATTGAAACGGGCGTCTATTCTAGCATCTGAATTCGATATACTATCCCCATCGGTGTAACGTTGGTGTGCCTAGACGAAAGGCTTGACAATGCGTTTTTTTGTTCCACTTGTGATGCTGATTATCTGCAAATTTGCGGTTGCCGATAAGACAAACGACCAATTGGACATCTACTGGATAGACGTGGAAGGTGGCGGAGCAACGTTGATGGTGACTCCGCAAAATGAGACCATCTTGATTGACACGGGAAATCCTGGTTTGCGAGACGCCAACCGGATTGTCAAAGTCTTGACCGAAGTTGCCGGGCAAACGCAGATCGACCACCTTATTGTGACCCATTACCATCGCGACCACTACGGCGGCGCAGAAATGCTGTCCACGTTGGTTTCCATTGGTCATGTTTGGGACAACGGCAAATTCGATGGCATGCCGGACAATCCCGGACAGGCCTACTTTAACTTTCGTTGCAAACAGCGGCACGTTTTGCAACCGGGCGATGTGGTGCCGCTGAAAGTCGATTCGTCTCATCAACAACCTCTGCAACTGCAGTGTTTGGTTGCCAGAAAGGAATTTGTTTCGCCCGAAAAAGTGAACGCTCGACCAAATCCAGACATTGAAAAACTCCATAAGCCCAAGGAACGAGACGGTAGTGACAACGCGAATAGTATTGTCATGCTACTGAAGTTTGGCGACTTTGAATTCTTTGACGCGGGCGACCTGACTTGGAACCAAGAACTAAAATTGGTCTCTCCTTTCAATCTGGTGGGCGAAGTGGACGTTTATCAAGTCACGCATCACGGCTTGGACAGCAGCAACAACCCGATTGTTTTGACGTCACTGAAACCGAAAGTGGCCATCATGAACAACGGGCACGAAAAAGGTTGCCTGCCGGAAGTTTTTGCGAACCTCTCCACCACCGATTCCATTGAATCCATTTATCAACTGCACAAGAACCTGCGTCCCGATGGCGATGTCAATAATACGCAGTCAGAACGCATCGCCAACCATCACTCGCCGGACGAATGCAACGGAAATTACGTCCACTTGTCGGTCGCGGCAGACAGCCAGAGCTATACCGTGCACATTCCGGCCACAAAACACCAGCAGACATTTGCGACAAAGTAACGCTGACCGACACTTTCCAGTTTGCGATTTCATATGAATCGTTTTCTTCATTGCAGCGTTAATTCGTTAACCTTAACGCTTAACGCTGCAAATTTGCGCCGCACATTTCGCTGGCATTCTACCGCGTGTTTCTTCCACGTTGAACAAGACCCCACCAGTTGGCGCACGCTTTGCAATGAGTGCTCGCATTCTCAATTGCTTAGGCCGACGGAAAGGGTGAAAAAATGTCAATTCGATTATCTGCTCTATTGTGTTTGTGCTTCACGATGCTTGTCGCGAGCGATTTCGCACAGGCTCAAGGGCCGGGGTTTCGTGGCGGACGCGGACCGGATAAAGAGTTTGCTGCGGATCGAGACGTCTTTCACCTTTTGCTGGCGAACGGGGAAAAGATTCGTCGCGAAGTGACCGAACTGGAAGATGGCGTAGAAACGGTGACCGAATCTGACGATGTCGAAATCATCAGCAAGATTCAAGAACATGTTGACGCGATGTATCGCCGAGTGGACGAAGGTCGGCCGATTCGCATGCGAGACCCGTTGTTTGCCGAGGTCTTTCGTCATGCCGACAAGATTGAAATGAAATTCGAAGAGACCGAAAAGGGAGTCAAAGTAACCGAAACTTCGGCCGATCCCTACGTCGCCACTCTGATCAAAGAACACGCCAAAGTCGTTAGCAACTTTGTCAAGCACGGTTTTGATGAGGCGCATAAGAATCATCCCGTTCCGAAACAAACAGCCAGTGCCGACACTGCGGCCAAACCTGCGTCATGTCCCTGCCAGCAAGGTGAAACGTGTCCTTGTGAATTGGACGCCCAGCAGTTTGCCAGCTTTGACCGAATCTACATTCCCGCACTGGCTTTGACCAATCAGCAAAAAGAAGACGCAGCCAAGAAAGCCGTTCAGCGGTTAAGCGAACAATGGGATGCTAAGTACGCCAAGACGTTTCATTCGACCTTTGAAAATGACGAAGCGTGGCCGAGCGATCTGAGTCGCATTGCCCAAGCGATTGCTGTCGCCAAACACTTCGTCGAATCTGGTTCGTATGCTTCGGCTCACGAAACGCTGGAACCGATTCGCGATATCCTGATGGAGGCTCGTAGTCGTAACCAAGTTCCTTATGCCTTGGATTCGCTTTCTCGTTTCCACGCCGTGATGGAAGAAATTGTCAAACCGGCAATGAAGCCCGAACCGATCAACGACGAATATTTCAGCCAACTGACAGAACTCGGTAAACAAGCCGATGCATTGTGGACCGTTGTCGAACAGACCGAATTTCCTGCGGAATTGTTTGGCTTGAAGCCAGAAACAAGCAAATCATTGGTGCAGATTCAGAAAATGGAGCGCATGGCGATTGAAAATTTGAACAAGATCTTGCCTACCGGTGACAAACAAGACATCCTAAAGGCAGCCAAGAGTCTCAAACCGCCATTTGCGAAGATGTACATGTCGTTTGGCAACTTTTCACACCAGGAATAGCACCGAGAACCATTCCAATGCCCAGCTCGTTATTTCATGAAGCTCATGGTGACACCAATTCGGTAAAGGAGAAGCCGGTGGAAGTAATGGTACTTTTTGGTGTGTTCATTCTATGGTTTTGCCTGAATCGCTGGATTTTGCCAGCGATGGGCGTCCAGACGTGAATGGGTGGAAGTTGTTCCGTGAGTTCACGGAAGCCGTCTGTTTCAGCAACAACCGATTCAACGAATGGAGACGACGCGATCGATAGCCATCATACGACCGATCAGTCGATCTCTAATCCCACTTCCAACTTGCCGTAGTCCGCTGCCATCTTTTCTGGGAACTGAGCCCCCAGACTGCGAATGATCATGATCTTCTGCCAAATCTTTTGGCTCAACCCCGTGCACAACGATTCCAATTCGACCGCCGATTGATTGGCGGTCGGATCTTCAAATCGAGACACGTATAGATAGCCCAGCTTGCTGATCAACGACAGCATTTCTGAACAGTAATCCAAATAGCGCCCCAATTGATACGGCGGCAATCTGCGAGCCGGAGAATGCGCCGTCGGCGCGGACACATTGAAAGCGCTGTCCGGATCCTTGGTGAGCTGATGCATGTCAATCACATGAGCAAATTCGCGGAGTCGATTCATCGCGTGAATCACACGAGCTCGCCGCATTTTCAATTCGCTGGTCCAAATCCAATAGATGGCAATCGCCACAAAGATCAACAAATTGGTCCCCGCTTCGGCCACTTGGATCACTTGCTCTAAGGTCAATCCTTCTTCGTGCCGAAACGTCATCGCGGCATAAACAATAAACGCAATCAGACTAACGATCGTGATGCCGGAAAGGCATCGCATGGACCAGATAGTGTCGCCAATGCGTTCCGCTGTCGCTTGACTTTCTCGAGCAACCCCCGTGATTTTTTCGCAAATGGTCAAGAGGCCCGAACGAGGAAACCGATCGGAAATACGCAGCTGCAGTTGGTCGAATGTTTCGATTAGCCGATTCGAATCCAGCTTTACCTGTTCGTCCTGATTTTTGGCCATGCAAATTCCTTTCGGTCTAAACCAAGTTTTCCAGGCTCTGAATAATCCCGTCCACCACCGCGCGATCCGTTTTGGGATTAAAGAACACCGCTTTCCACGCAGGAATGTCCAAACCATGCGGTTGATATCCCATGCTGCTGGTGTAGCTGAGCCGAGCGTCCTGAGCACGGTCCTTCATTGCATCTCGCTTTTCAAACATGCGGTGGATTTCATGTCGATACGTTGCAAACTCATCCGCCGACAATTCGCCTCGTTCCATTCGATCAAAAATTTCCTGCGCATTGCGTCCTTTCGGTAACACCCACCATACCACACTGGGCCCGGCCGTATCCCAGTTCAAAACTTTGCAATAGTCCAATTGTTCCAGACGCATCTTCAGTTCATGCGCCAATTCCATCGCGTTGGCCACCAGCATTTGATAACCGGTAAGCCCAATTCCATTCAGAGAAGCCATCACCGAATACGGTCCTAAACCAGGCCGGGAACATTCTAACGTGAACAGCGCCGGATCGTGACGATAATCTGCTTCCGAAAAATACGGCATGTCCTCCGTGGTACGAAACAAGTATCGCAAGTCTTCTCGACGATTGACAATAAACGCGCTGGCCGGATAGTGTCCCCAACCCATCTTGTGAAAATCGATGGTGATCGAATCGGCAAACTTGATCTTCTGAGCTAGACGCTGGTTCTTTTGTATCAGTGGCAGTGTCGAATCTGCCAATTGAAAAGGATTTGCCTGACAGTCATATTCGTTCAGAAAACAAGTCACCCAGCCCACCGCTCCGTCCACATGCAACTGCGGCACCGGTTGCGAATACTGCTGAGCCTTCGCTTGAATGATTTGGCGAATCCCTTCAATGTCATCAATCCCAAACGCGTCAGTGCTGCCAAACGTCGCAATCACAAAGGCTACTCGATGATCACTCTGGTACAACTGATCCAATTTGGCTTCCAGTTGTGACAAGTCCATCGCCATGGATCGATCTACCGGGACGGCATGCAATTGATCCGTTCCCATGCCCAGCCAGCCTGCCAGCGTGGCGTTGGAATAGTGCGCCGCTTGTGAAACCACTCCAGCCAATTTCACTCCGCCAATACCACTCTGCATGGCTCCCGGCACCACTTTTTCAATCCCAATTTTGCCACCATACAAATTGGAAATGGTGCCACCCATGGTAAAAACGCCCCAGGGTGATTCCGTGTGATAAAAGACCAAATTGGCCAGCGATGTAATGGCTTTGACTTCCAGTTCATTCGAACGCAGGCAGTAAGTATCGACGCACAGATTCGGATTCTTCAGCAAACAAGCCAACGCGCCGATCAACGATGCATAGTTCGCCGGACCTTTCACATTTTCCAAATGCAATTTCGAATACCAACCATCAGTGCCCCAGAAGAACGGAAACACACTGTCTCGCGCATCTTTCAGATTTCCAGGCAGCGTGTGGATTTCCGGATTCGCTTGAGCGGTTTCGTAGTTTCGAGACATCAGGCCGCCCGGCGCCAGCCGTTCTTCTGCCTCCATGGCCGAAAGAAATTCGTTAAAGATCTCCGCAATCTGTCGCTTGTCGCAGACAAAGAAAGTGTCAATCAGTTCGCTTAGTTTCTGCTGGTCCATCCGAATCGCTCGAATCGTCGCTGCGTGTGGCAAATTGGTTTAGTCGGTCTACCCACAAGGATAGCTCGCACAATTCCACCAGGAAAGAACGGCCGAATTCGCCCCGAATCGGCTGTTCGAGACCAGTCGACGTTGTACAAATTCCATCTGCCGGACCAGCGCCATAGCCGGACGAATTCAATCGGCTTCTTGCACTGAACCTTCAGCCGCCGGGGTCGCGCTGTCTTCTTGCTGCGATTTTTGCTCGGCCAAAAACCGATCCAATTCGGGATAACGGATACTAAGATTCAATTCGCGTTGATAATGGTCCGCCAGTTGAAGCAAGACATCTTCTTGATACAAATTCCCCGTAAACGTAATCGACGTCGGCACGGTTCGCTCATTTCGAACTTCATAACCATGGGGCACCACCACTGCGGGATGCCCCGTCAAATTGGTATGCGGCAAACCTTGATTTCCCACAAAGCAATCGATGCGGTCAAACAGTTCGCTCATCTGCACCATCAGTTGCGAACGAATCCTCGCCGCCCGCAAATAATCCACCGCCGACACAAACTCCGCAGCGCGAAAAATATCGGGCCATTCATTCAAGTCTTGTGTTATCTTCTTCCGAGTCCAATCGTCAAAAACCGTAGCCGCTTCCACATCCAACATGGTGGCCACCGCCCAGACCGGTAACGCATCTGGCAGTTGTACCGGCACCAGTTGGACGCCGATTCGTTTCAATACGTCGGCGGCCGCCACGGAATCAGGATCGTCCTCGAAATATCCCACTCGAAGTGTACGCACGTTCGCCGGACAGGGCCACGTAAACGGCAATGACTTCACCGTCGCATCCAATTGATCAGCGCCGTGAATTGCATCCAAAATTAACGCACAGTCTTCTAAACCACGAGCGATCGGTCCGACCTTGTCCATGCTCCAAGACAGCGTCATGCAACCATACCGGCTGACTCGACCAAACGTC
>JAGQOZ010000255.1 GCA_020426955.1 Planctomycetales bacterium | reverse complement strand
AAGATTGCAACGCGTACTGAAGAAGCATGACATCTTACTGATTGTGGACGACATCCAGGTTGGTTGTGGTCGAACCGGAACGTTCTTTAGCTTCGAAAAAGCGGACCTGCAACCGGACATTATCTGCTTGTCCAAATCGCTGTCGGGTTATGGCATTCCATTTTCCGTCACATTGATGCGTCCCGAATTGGATATCTGGGAACCGGGCAAACACAACGGAACGTTCCGAGGCCACAACTTGGCATTTGTCACCGCCACGGCAGCCATTGATGAATTTTGGCAAGACGCTGAATTGACTCGAGCCGTCGATCGGAAGGCGCGTCTCATTCGCAATGCCCTAGACCAACTTGGGGAAACGTATCAGGCCAAGGTTCGAGGTCGAGGCATGATTCAGGGCATTGAATTTCAGGACAAAGACTTGGCTTCGGCTATTTCGCGTGACGCTTTTGAACGAGGCATCATTGTAGAAACCGCGGGCCCCAGTGATGAAGTGTTAAAAATTCTGCCAGCCCTGACGATTGACGATAGCCAATTGCAATTCGGCCTGGATGTGATCAGCGAATGTGTTGCCGACCAAGTGGCGTCGGGACGTTCGCGATAATGCAACTCGTTTGCCACCGAATGCCAAATGTGACCCTTATCGCAAATGGCCCAAAACAGGAGCAATACCAATCATGATTGTCAGAAAACTGGAAGAATGTGTCGGTTCGGATCGGCAAGTATCGGCGGAAAACTGGAGTAGCCGCCGGTTGTTACTGCGTAACGACAACATGGGGTTTTCTTTGCACGATACCATCATCAACGCCGGCACCAGCACCGAAATGCATTACCAAAACCATTTGGAAGCGGTCTACTGCATTGAAGGAAAAGGTACCGTGCAATTGGTGGAATCGGGCGAAGTTTTCGAAATCGAAGCAGGTACCGTTTACGCGTTGGACAAGCACGATCACCACATCCTGACCGCCGAATCAACCATGCGAATGGTGTGTGTCTTCAATCCGGCCTTGGTTGGCCCAGAATCCCACGACGAAAATGGCGTCTATCCCGTGATGGAAACGGAATCTGCGTTTCGAACCGGCGGCTAACGCTAATTAATAACGCTCGAAAAATCACTGTCCAGTTTCACTGACCGGCACGCACATGAGCGTCAAGGCGCTGGCCGGCGGTGATACACCAGTTTCCTGCGGCTAAACGCCTGGCAGCTCACATATTTCTCGAATGATGCTCAATGAAGCGAGTTAACTCGTTCGCTTGGAAAGGAGAAAAACATGTCCTCTGCAACCATGCCCGCTGATCCATATTGGTCTCGTCAAGAAGGACCGTGGGAAGCGATTGATCGAGCAGACCCGGTGATATGGGGCGCTGCCGACAACGGGCCGCTGACCCAAGCCGAAGTCGCTGACTTTGAATCCAATGGATTTCGCTACGTCAAATCTCTGTTCAGCCCAGAAGAAAATCAAACCTTTTTAGACGAAGCGAGCCGTCTGGCACAAGCAGCAAAGCCCGGCGATACCGGTGTGATTATCGAACCGGCCAGCCGAGAAGTCCGTTCCGTCTTTCGCATTCATCAAACCAGCGAATTGTTTGCCAACGTGGCATCGGATCCTCGCATCGTCAACGTGGTGCGTCAAATCTTGGGCAGCGATGTTTACATTCATCAAAGCCGCATCAACTTCAAGCCCGCCTTTGATGGCAAAGAATTTTTTTGGCATTCCGACTTTGAAACGTGGCATGTAGAAGACGGCATGCCCAGAATGCGAGCGGTCAGTGTGTCGATAGGCCTGACGGAAAACAATGAATTCAATGGCCCGCTGATGGTAGTGCCTGGTTCGCACAAGACGTTTATTCGCTGTCCCGGTGCCACGCCGGAGAATCATTTCGAACAATCGCTCAAGAAGCAAGAATACGGCGTGCCTACTCGAGAAGCTATGGCCATGCTGGTCGAACAAGGCGGCATCGTCGCTCCGAAAGGCCCGGCCGGTTCGACTCTGTTTTTCGAATGCAACATCATGCACGGTTCGGCAGGAAATCTAAGTCCGTTGCCCAGAACCAATCTGTTCATGGTCTACAACAGCGTAGAAAATGCGGTCACCGATCCGTTTGGCGACCGTCCGGCTCGTCCTACCTACCTGGCCGAACGCACATTCGATCCCATTTCGGCGACACCTTTTAAAAAGTAGTCGTTCCAATTGCGGCCGACGGATCAAACAATGCGCAGCCGTTCGCTGTTGAGCGAATTGACAATATAGGACACGGCGGTTTTGGCCATCGCTTCGTAGTAGCCAAATCCGTGTCCACCCGCTTGCGTTTCCAAATCACATTCAAAGGGAACGCCCAAGCTGGCGAGCTTCATGCGTAACCGATCCGCACTGTCGATCCAGCGATAGTCCGTGGGATCGCAACAAAAGAATTGATTTCGAGGCCAGTTGAGCGGGTGAATGTGCAGTAACGCGGTTTCTTGCCGAGCGGCTTCGGGATCTTCAAACATATCAAACAACGGATCTTCATCCTCTTCAGGACGTTCCATCCGCTTTTGAAAGTCGATGGCCGGAGAAATCGCGGCCACCACCGGAAATTTGTCCGGGTATTTGTAGGCAAATCGCAACGCGCCTTGACCGCCCATGCTGCTTCCCAACAAGCCGATTCGCGGCGGTTCCGCTTGAAATCGTTCGCAAACAAACGGCAGCACGTTTTGCAGGACGTGATCTTCGGCAGTGAGCTTTGGATCGAATTCCGGGCAAATCCGATTCAACCACCAACTGCGCTGCGTTCTGGGCGCCACCACAACCAAGCCGTGCTGTTCGAATTGTTGCATGAAGTTCGGCTTGTCATCCAGCGAACCCAAATGCACGCCGTGTAAATAGATCACCACATAGTTGTTCGGATTCCGTTGCGCAGGTTCAAACACATCGCAGGGATGCCCCGCTACCGTCTCGACTGTCCACTTTCCCATCAAATTGATCCTGTTTGATTTTCCTTGTCCAATCATCCTGGCCCGTCGCGTCAGTTTTGAAGTTGCGATTTTTCATAGCCCGAAACGTAAGTGAGGGAATTTGAATGTTTCATTGGTCACTCGCTTGACGCATCGATCGCTTAATCCTTCAGATTGTCCAGCCACGCTTCATGCAGCGTTTCCAATTCTTTTACGCGCCGAGGAAATTCGTTCGCCACGTTCTTCATTTCCGAAACATCTTCGGCCAAGTTTACCAAGAAACGGCGGTCGGAATCACCGAGCGGTCCTTTGTTGCTGGTGTCTTGCGGATTGCCAATCAGTTTCCAGTCGCCATGGCGAACAGCCCACTGAGGATTATTGCGACCGCCACCCGATTGCCAGTGGAAAGTTTGATGTGGCGAAGCGGCGTTGCTCTGAATCACCGCCGAAATATCTTTGCCGTCCAGTCGGTGATCGGGTGCAGGAACGTTGCACAGGGACGCAATGGTGGGAAACCAGTCACACGCCGTGGCCATTTGCGACCGCACTTCGTTCGCTGGAATTTGCCGCGGCCAAGCTATCATCGCGGGCACTCGGATCCCGCCTTCGAACAGACTAAATTTTGCACCTCGATAAGGCCCCGCACTGCCTCCGCCACCAAACGTACGTTCTTCCTGTGAATGCCCGTGATCCGACTGCAAAATCACGATCGTATCTTCTCGAAGTTGCAGTTCGTCCAGCTTGGCCAACAACTGCCCGATCGCTTCGTCCATGGTGGAAACGAAAGCGGCGTAATGGCGACGAGGTGCCGGCAGGTGTGCGTAGTGCGTTCGCCACTTTTCGGTTCCTTGCAGCGGATAATGCGGCAGATTGATGGCCCAATACAAAAAGAATGGTTTGTCACGGTTTGCTTGGATGAATTCGTGGCCTTGGCGAACCATCAAATCGGGAAAGAACTGGCCGTCTCGAAAAACCTCGACACCATTCTTCCACAAGTCATGACGGTTCGGCCCTTGCCAATAAAAGAAGTGCGAATAGTTGTCGATGCAACCGCCCATATGCCCAAACGATTCGTCAAACCCTTGACCGTTGGGCATGGTTTCGGGCGTGTACCCCAAATGCCATTTACCAACGTGGCCGGTGACGTAGCCGGCTTGCTGCATCATTTCCGCCAGCGTGATTTGCGAACCGGGCATGCCAACGTGACCTTGCGACGACGACACGTTTCCCGGCACACCTGCTCGCTGAGGCACTCGGCCCGTCAGCACTGCGGCACGAGAAGGCGAACAGACCGGCGCGGCCGAATAGAACTGAGTGAACCGTACACCGCTGGCTGCCAACGCATCCATGGCCGGAGTGTGCAAGTCCGTGGCGCCGTAACAATTCATGTCGACCGAACCTTGGTCGTCCGTATAGATCAAAATCACGTTAGGTTGTCGAGCGATCAGTTCGGTTGCCGTCAGCAAGACCAGCAACGGTAGGATTCGAAGCAGACGCATTTGTTTTTCGCCTTGGATGGAATTCGGTCAAGTCATTTCGTTCGTTCGCCACCACTATAACAAAGTCGCCGATTTACTCGAACCAACCATACCGACAACGCCTCATGTCACGGGCTATCGAGCCCACGGCTCTCGTTCTAAAATGCTGCGTTGTTAAGTCGTATGTTCACAGGGCAGGGGCACAACCGAAAAAATGAAAACACTGATTTCAGAAGAACAGGTCCGAGAAGGGGTGACTCGGATGGCCTTTGAAATAAACCAAACGTACGCTAATCGGCCGCTCACCATCGTTGGTGTATTGACCGGCAGCGTCGTGTTGTTGGCGGATATGATTCGGCAATTGACCATGCCGTTACGAGTAGGTGTGGTGCAGGCGAGCAGTTACCGAGGTGCCACGAGTCGCGGCCCATTGGTGATCAATTCGGACTTGATGCCGGACATTGCCAACCATGACGTGCTGATGGTGGATGATATTTTTGACACGGGACACACCATGGCCGAGCTGATCCAGTTGATGGAAAAGCTGGGACCAACTTCGGTGCGAACCGCCGTGCTGTTACGCAAGTCGGGCCAACAAGAAGTGACCATCCAACCCGATTTTATTGGCTTTGATATCCCTAACGAATTTGTGGTTGGCTATGGTTTGGATTATCAAGACGAATATCGCAATCTGCCATTCGTCGGTGCACTGGAAGACGAAGACTTGCAACGTCACGCGTCGCGAACCAAACGAAACCACGACTCCTGTTGATCGAATCAATTGATTCAAGGAAGAATCCGCATGGCTACCAAGATTTTGATCGCTTGTTGTTGCCGCGACGCATTCGCTTCGTATCATCACGCCGTGCAACTGGCAAAGAGCATCGATGCGAGCGAATTCGAAATCCACCTAGCCATTTTGACTCGTCATAACCGTTTGCGACGCGATTTGGCCGCAGATTCGGACGTTTCCGTCACCGTGATTCCTCATCGCTATGGCAGCTGGGCCAGCATCAGCAGCTTGCGACGTTGGATCCAGAAAATTCGTCCGGCAGCCGTGCAATCGCTGGCTTCGCCAATCCATTCGGTGGTGCAATTCGCAGCACACAGTTGCCGCATTCCGAGTGTGCTGTACCACGATCACGACGGTGACGTTCAGGGGTCATTGCCAGCAGCCGACCGGTGGATTCGCACCTGGCTCCGTCCGCCAACAGCCAGCGTCGTGCCGCAAACCTATTTTTCGCAGCGAGTTGACCGTCGGGTTCCTTCGTCAGCGATTTACACGATACCGGCCTATCCGCTGTTGCAAACTTCCGCCTTGGATCGAGCCACCGTTTTGCAGCGTCTGGGGCTTCCAGAGAACGCGGTGTGGGCGGCCGGTGTTGGACCATGGTCGGCGGACAGTCGCTGGAAAGATTTGATTTGGGCCACGGATCTATTACGAGTGGTCGATGATCGGTTTCACGTCGTGTTTTTTGGCGAACCGACGACGCTCGATGATCGCTGGCGGTTGGAGCGTTTCCGCAGCCAAGTGGAAATTGCGGACAAGGTGCACTTTGCGCCGGCGTTGTTAGATTTGCCCGAAGTCTTGTCTCACGCCGACATGTTCTGGTCCGCCACCAAACGAAATCGGTATTCGCCTTGGTTGGCCAGCGGCCTGGCGTTAGGCATTCCGATTGTGGCGTCCAATACGGCGGCCCATTGCGAATTATTTTCGGCGAACGAACGAACCGCGGTGGTTCCGTTCGCAGATCGAGCGGCCTATGCGAAGGCGACTTGGCAATGGTTGAAGGCGGGGGTCATTCGCGCCATGCGAAGCAACAACGCTGCCACTGCTGACGACATTGCGTCACAGTGGCAAAGCGTATGGAAAGCCGCCAGCCAACCGCAAACAGGTACGCCAGCGGATCGAGCGACCGTGTGATCGAGCGATTCGCTTACTGCGAGGCCGCTTCGGCGGTGTTGATCGCGTTCTCAATCATCTCGGCTTCTTGCCCAGCGGCATCTTTCCGCTTTTTGAATTCGGCATCATCGACGACCGCTTCCAATTGTAGATCCACAGCCAAATCACTACTGGTTCCGCCAATCTGATGGACTTCAATGGCAATGATATTTTTGCCTTTGGTCAGTTTGTCTTTTTCGATCACAAACTTGTGTTTGTAACGTTCCAGGTCGCCGCTTTTGGCAATGCGAGCGGTCGTGGTGGGCTTTAGTTCGCCTTGAGGCAGATTGATTCGATAGACTTCTTTTCCGTTGGCAAACACCACCGCACCGTCATCGACAATCATTTCGCCCGCTAAATGGACTACGTCGTCCAGTTCGATCGCGTGTCGAAAGTGATATGTCAGGATCTTGGCAGCGTCATTGTCGCCGAACGAAATCTTAGTTTTGATGTCGTCGTCGCCGTAGCCCAGCGGCGAAGTGCCGTCTTTCCATGCTTGGTCATCAAAATTGGCGGCCTTCCAATCCGGGGCCTCTAGTTTGGCGGCATCCCAATACTTCCAACCACCTTGGTTCCATTTGAGCACTTCTTCCGCACCGGCGTTTCGAGTCAGCAAGACCAAGGCCAGCAAAAGGTACGTTCGCATAACAGACTCTCCTTCATTTTGTACGAAACAAACCAACTGATTCGATGGCATTCGAATCGGTCGACAGATTATTGCCAACGTTGGCAGATTCGTCGCGAATTTGGCGAAACACGCGGGCTATGATTGCAAGTAGTGGTTCACCACACTACGGCGACGGATCTGATCAGACTCCTTGACGTCGTGTCATGAAACCTGCGACGAAGCCCCAAGTTCCTGGGTGCAACTTGATGCGGACCTGCTTACAATCTGGTTTAGAGAAAACGTCGGAATGTCCACCAACGGCAGCTCGGTTGGTACCAGGACGATTGATTGGCAATGATTTTCAAAGACAAGAAGATTTCATGAATTCACGATTTGCGACATGGGCTTGGATAGCTTGTTTTTTGGTTGGCGCGGTAACACAAAGTTCCACACAAGCTCAAGTGTTGAACTCGAAATATGGCCAACGAGACGAATTTCGGCAGCTAGAAGAAATTCTGCCGACTCCGAATACGTATCGCACGGCATCGGGAGCGCCAGGCACGAGCTATTGGCAGCAACGAGCGAACTACATCATTGATGTCAGGCTGGATGACGACAAGCAAGAGATTCATGGTTCGGAAAAAATCACGTACCAGAATCATTCGCCCGACGAATTGTCCTATTTGTGGTTGCAGCTGGACGTGAATCAGTTGTCGCCCACTTCGGACGGAGCGATGTCGACCGAAGCGCCGCCGCTGAACCGAATTTCGACCGAAACCTTGGAAAGCATTTTGTTGCGTCAGTCGTTTGACGGTTCGCTCAAAATTACCGAAGTCAAAGATTCGCAGAACAAGGACATGAAATACACCATCGTGAAAACGATGATGCGTATTGATTTAGACAAACCGCTTCCTCCCGGCGAAACCATTTCCTTTTCTGTAGCGTGGAACTATCGAATCGTCGATGCCACACTCATTCGAACTCGATCTGGCTATGAATTCTTTGAAAAAGACGGCAACTACATTTACGAAATGGCCCACTGGTATCCTCGCATGGTGGCCTACACCGACTACACCGGTTGGCAACACAAACAATTTTTGGGCAATGGCGAATTCACTCTGGAACTAGGCGACTACATGGTGCGGATCACCGCGCCAGAGGATCACATTGTGGGCGCCACCGGCGTGCTGTTGAACGACACGGAAGTCCTGAGCGACGAACAACGTCAACGCTTGGAAAGCGCCAAGTCCGCTAAGACGCCGGTGTTTATTGTGACGCCCGATGAAGCCAAAGAAAACCAAAAAGAAGCGACGGACAAGACCAAGACATGGATCTTTAAGGCGGACAATGTTCGCGACTTTGCGTGGGCTTCTTCGCGAAAGTTCATTTGGGACGCACAACAACATGACGTGGAAGGCAACCAAGTCATGGCCATGTCGTACTATCCCAATGAAGCCGAACCGTTGTGGAGCAAGTATTCCACGCATTCGATCATTCACACGCTGAACG
>JAGQOZ010000254.1 GCA_020426955.1 Planctomycetales bacterium | reverse complement strand
CGTGTGCGGCGGATGAAGAAGGCAGCAGGTGCGCGCCATTTGGAAGTTGCTTGACCACCAACTGCAGACGGTCCGCTTGTTCGACCAAATCAAAGTACAGTGAACCATCACCAAAGCCGTACAGGCCCGTCCCGATAGAAAATTTTCCGGTGACGCTGCCAAAAGTCAAAATGTCGAATGTGTCGCCGATGCTGGGCGTGAAATCATTGATCAGTTCAATGTCCAGCGTGCCGTCCAAGGTAGCCAAGGTGGTGACGTTGATTTGGTCATAACCATCGTCCACGTTCTGGGCACCGGGGCCGGGCGATGTGCCGCCAATTTCAATCTGTAGCGAACCGCCGGACGCTTGCGTGAATTCATTGACGTTTTGGATACCGGGCGAATTCCCGGGACGCAATTGACCGAAGTTGATCAGCTTGCCAGCGAATGTGCCTGATCCATGTAGCGACTGATGCACGCCGATGCGAATTGGTTCGTCAGGATTGGTGTATTCCGTCAACACATGAGAAACGTCCATGGTGGACGACGATTCGTCCAGCGTTGTCCGTATTTCGCTTAAGTCAGCCGCTAGCAGAATGCGGTCCTCTAAGTGTTCGGTCGCCAGTCTGGGACGCCGAACATAAAGGCGTTTCAGATGTCGGTGACGGAGTTGCGAATCGCGCCGTACCATGCAGGGGATTCCTCTGAATCTTGAAGGTTAGATCTTTCCAATCAGATTTAGACGTATCCGATTCGATCGGTAACGGTCTAGTTGCGCGCCAAGAGAACGCCCTGAATTTCTGTGGAAACCCGTAGTCAGATCAGGAGGAAGCAGCGTAGAACGCACAATGTGAAATCAAGTTGCGCGCAACCTGCCGTTAGGCAGAATTGACAGAGTCACCGTGTTCGATAGCTTCGGCTTGAAACGCAAATTCGCTGGGCTGTCGTTGACGATGTGAATTAGCGAGAGTAGGACAGCGTGAGCGAAAATCCATCCAGCAGAATATCTTTGCTGAACGGACCAAAACTGGCTTCATGAATATCGTCAATAAACATTGATCGATCATACGCGTCGAACCAGTTCATTAGTTCGTAGCTGCCACCGATAGAAATGGGGCCTCGAGTCCAGCGAACTCCAGCACTCATTTCAATACTGGGCAACACTTGGTCGAATTCGTCTAGTGCATCGACCAGGACGAAGGCATCGTTGATGTTGGTTTCCAGTCGAGCGGATTGAAACGTTGCTCGAGTCAATCCCGCGGACGCTCGGCCTGTCAGCGCGAACCCTAAAGCCCATTTCCAATCACATTGGGCTCCAAATTGCAAACCGGCTCCGTCCACGGCCAAGTTTTCTCGAATCACGCCGTTCACGAAGTCTCGACCATCGTAGCGAAACGTATTATTCAGACTCAGTTCGGTCCACCGCACGGCACCAAACAAGGACACGTTGGCAAACGGCCCGCGAATCACGCACTTAGACGCTTCCAGGTCAAACACTTGGACATCTAGCGACCCGTCTGCTTGTGCGATATCGCCTTCTTCGTTGCCGTCGGGATGGCTGCGAGTGGCAAATAGCTGACCGATTCCGGGCGGCCGTTCGACACTGTCGGTGCCAATGAAGTCGGTGGTCAGATACCGAACGCCAGCTGTCCAACCTGCTCGAGTTCGATAGCCTAGAAACGCGCGCAGGCCCGAATCGCTGTCTAAGTCCAAATGTTGCAGTTCGGATCGACCGACGGTCAGGGCTGTGCCGTCTTCGGTTAAAGCGTAGTCCAAACCGCGAATGCTGGGCTTGAGTCGCAAGTAGCTCACTCCGCCGACCAACCCGGCTTCGCATTCGGCCGGATACCAACAGTCCGTTTCGCAAAGAACTTCGTGGCATGGCGGTTCACTCGTAAAGCATGCCGTCGGATCTTCAAGGTAAGAAGTGGCGGTGACGGTGGGCAAAGCGCCGGGGAACGTTGTCGTTTGCTTTGGGACGGGGGCTGGACGCGGGGGAGCCATGGATGACGAAGGTGCCACCGGAGCTAGAAAGACACTCAGGTCCACTTCGCGAGCGTCATAGACGTCTGCCAACGGTCCGTACGACGAAACCGGGGCGAAGTTCGCCAGCCCCAGATCTTCGTCAGTCAAAATCGGTCGTTCGTCGGCTGATGCGGTTGCTGCGACCAGACACAGCGCTGCTACGGCGACGTTGCGTAAAAATCTCATGATCCCCCCAAGTTTTTGCGATCGCTAGCACGTGTTTGTGCTGAACTTTCGTCTCATTCAGAACAAGTCGACCGGGAAATCACGCAACTTGAACGTAATGCCCGAGGCACGTTACAGCTTCTACGATTAGTGATCGAGTTCCACTGGTTCTTGACTCTACGTGTTGTTTCGCTTGCGGAAACTGCGTCGAGTTTTCCGGTGATTGCGAAATTCCGTGCGGCATGCCGCAGTGGGTTTATGTCGCGAAAATTGTCCCTTATGACGGCATAAAGTCTGTTGCATTGGTGCGTCTTATTCGCTTGATCCTATGGAAGCAAAATCACTCATTTTCAAGAAGGACCAAATCATGTTACGCAACCGAATTCAATTGACTCTAGCGGCTGTCTTGCTGAGCGGCATGTTCAGTGCCATGGCGAATGCTCAGCTGAGCACGCCTTTGTATACCAAGACTTATTGCGTGGAGGTGAAGTACGAAATGTGGCGCAATGGCAATAGTTATTGGGCTACGGAATTTGAAACAAGCGACCAACAGGACGCTCAACTGATGTACGACTTGCTGGTGTTTGCTTGGGAGAACGGCGCCATTCGCGACTTGTTGAATGTCGGATTCGACTGGATGGTGGTGGATATTCGACTTCGCACCAAAACGGAATGGCATCTGTTGACCGAACCGATCGAAACCAGCCGACTTCGGCCAATCTGGGACCGAAACTAGCACTCTTCGAAACGAATTCGCGATGGACTTTTCATCGCGGATCGGTTTTTTCCCGTCATGGTGCGCGTCGACGAGAGTGATATTTCTTATCATTGAATACTGTTCACAGGTTGTACGAGCGAAGTGCTTTTCCCATGCCGTTGTCGCAAGCGAATGAACACTGCACCCAGTCCGACCATGACTAGCGATCCGCCGAATGGTTCTGGCACAGGTTGAACATTTGCAGAATAGGTCGCTTGTTGGAAAACATACACCAAGTCACTGGAATCGAATTCCGTGTCGCCGTTCCAATCTCCACTGGTCCACACCGAATTGCCGACCGAGGTATCTTCGTACTGAGCGAGTGAAAAAACGTGAATCAAGTCGCTGCTGTTGAAGACGCCATCCAAATTGGAATCGCCAGCGACGGTTTGACGAATGTCAGTAATCCACGTTTCGCGATCTTGCGAGGTAACAAAGCCGTCTTGATTAAAATCCCAACGCAGGTCGTTCGAACCAGCGGCTAAGGCGGCGGACAAGCCGTCGATACCGAGCGGTGCGGATTTGAGCGTGATCTGACCGGTGCGGTACAACTGCGAAGTATCCCAAACGACGTTGCCCGTCGTCTCGAAGCCGCGAAAGCGATTTTCGGCCGCCAGTGGTTCGGACCAATTAAATAGATGAATTGCTTCTCCCCACAATGCTTCGTAGTTTTGGCCTCGTGCAGCAACTTCGATCGTGCCGCTTAACTGTACGGTGGTGTCGGGGTGCAGAGTAACGGTGGAAGTCCACGGATCTTCGGTCAATAGGAAAGTGATTCTGGCGTTTTCGGAGACGGAGAATTGGTCGTGCACGGAAATGGCAATGTCTGAATTGCGAACCAACAAGCGTTGATCTGCTTGGAGGTTCAGTCCCAGAATGTCTCCGTTGGGGCGAATGGTGTTCTCCAGAATCGCGGCGTTCAAATCACCATCATCCACAATCGCACCTCGCAAATCCGCTCGACGCAAATCTGTTCCCGTCAGCTCCGCACCAAAAAGATTGGCGTTCATGAGGTTTTGATCAGACAAATCCCAATTTCGCAGATCTTGCCGAGTTAACTGAACTGCCGCCAGCTCTCGTCTGACAAAACTCTGCGTTTCCTGCAGTTGTTCTTCCAGTAGCGGATACGAAGGATGAAACGTAACATTGGTGATGATGGCGTTGTGGAAATTGGCATCAGTGATGTCGCCGAATGTGGCGTTGGTCAGGTTTTGATTCGAAAAATCCCAACCCACCACGTCATCAAGTGTAACGCCCCGAAGATCTTGGTTTTGGTAACTGGCCGTGGAAACCAATTGCTCTTCGGTCAGTCCGGCCAGGAACGCGCCTGAGATTACGGCGTCTGTGATGTCTGCTTGATGCAGGACGTTGATGATGCCGAATTCCGAATGAGAAAAATTGCCACCAAAGTGAGCGTCCGTCAGGTCTTGACCTCGCAAGTTCCAGCCGACCAAGGGGAAGCGGATGATGCGAATTCCCTGCAAGTTGCCAGCTCGGTAACTGGCTGTGGAATACAGTTGTTCTGGTGTAAAGCCTTCCACCGCCTGAAACGTAACGCCTTGAATGTTCGCGTCGGTGAAATTGACGTTGGCCAAATTGGTATGGGTGTCGAAGCGTGCGTCAGAAAGGTCGAATTGGCTGAAATCCGTATCCGAAAGGTTCGCTGCGTCAAACCCTGTTCCGGATAGGTCCTTGTTTTTGAAACTGGCAGTGGTTTGGATTTGTTGTCGAGTGATCGAGCCTCCGATTTCTGCGCCGCGAATGATTGCATTCGTGAAATTGGCGTTTGTCACTTCGGCCAGTGACAAATCGGCCGCCGTCAAGTCTTGATTCTGAAAGTCCCAACCTGTCAGGTTGACAAGGCCGAAGTCGATGCCCGTCAACACTCGCTGTTGGTAGCTGGACGTGGAGTAAACTTGGCTGGCGGTCAAATTTCGTGCACTAAGAAAGGAAACATCGTTGATGGTGGCGCCGGCAAAATTCGCGTTTTGAAGGTTGGTGGCCAAGAATTTGGCTCCGGTCAGGTTCTGGTTGGCGAAGTTCCAATCGGTCATTTCGTTCCAAGAAAAATCGATGCCCGAAAGGTCGCCTCGTTGATAGCTGGCGGTCGCATAAATCTGGTTCGGCGTGAAACCCAAATTGGGATCATTTTGGATGAGACGCTCGAACACAGCGCCAACAATTTCCGCTCCATCCAAAGTGACGTTCTGAACGGACCCGCGAAGCTCCAGGTTGGTCAGATTTGCATTGCGAAATGACGTGTTGCGTATGGCACCTTCGATGTAACCGTTGGTCAAATCCATGCCGTCAAAATTCCATCCATCCATGTCACCTCGAAGCGTGATTTCGGCTAGTTGTTTCGTTTGATAGTTGGTCGTGGAATAGAGCCGATCGGCAATGGTAGTACTGCTGCTGACCCATAATGTTGCGTTGGCAATATTGGCGTCTTGCAGATTCGTGCTGCCGTCGATTCTTATTTGTGCGTTGGTCAAATTCGCGCGAGCCAGATTTGCGTTTTCCAGATTGGTGTTAAAGAACCGCGTTCCGCTGAGGTCTTGATCGGCCAGGTTGGCGCCGGTCAGCTGAATCCCTTGTTCCAGCTGCATGTTTCGCATTGATCGATTCTGGTAACTGGCCGTCGAATATAACTGTTCCAAAGTGAAGTTATTGACTTGCTTAAAGTGCACGCCTTCCATGACGGCGTTGGTAAAATCCGCTCCATCCACGTCCGCGATCAAGACCGCTCCACGAAAATCCGTGCCGTAGAACGATGCCGATCGAAAGCCGCCATTGAGTTCGGCATTCGCCAGCGTTGATCCGGCTAGATTGATCCCGTTGGCGCTGATGTCGTCATAGCCCGTGGTAACGTCCAAACCACTGAGGTCCATGTTGGACAAGTCCCACCGAGATAAATCCATTCCGGTGGTCTTCAGGCCCTTGATCGCTCCGTTAGCGCGATTGGCAGTACTTTGGAATTGCGAGTTAGTTAGGTACGAAAATTCGAAATGGACGCCATCCAAATTCGCACCGGCAAACGACGTATTTGTCAGATCGACCGAATCAAAATGAGCGCCGCTGAGATCCTGTTCGCTTAAATCCCACGACTGCAGATTCATTCTAGACCATTTGGTTTGTCGCAGATCTTTCTGTTGGTAACTGAGCGTGGACGCTAGTTGCGAAAACGTCATTGTGTTGCCGAGACGCGCTCGCTGGACAACGGCGCCAGTCAAGTCGGCATTGGTCAGGTCACCGGTAAGCTCCGCGCCGGTCAGATTGGTTGACCTGAGATTGGCATTGTTCAACGAATTGCCCAGGACGGCGTAGTAAAGATTGCTGCCGGATAGATTTGCGGAAGTCAAATTGGAACCGGCCAGATTGGTGCGGCGAAGATTAGCATTGGACAGATCGGCGCCGGTTAAATCCGTGTTGTTGATGCGCAGGTAGGACAAGTTGGCACCGGGAAGTTCCAGTCCCGACAAATTCAGGTTGGATAGATTGATACCATCAAAGTCTTGGACCTTGAAATTGTAGGTGGATGCCAGTTGAGTTATCGACAATCCGCTTCCCTTCAAATCGATCCCGCTAATGATGGCGTCTGTCAGGTTCGCACCGGCGGCATTTCCCAAAATGGACCGAGAAAGATCGGCTCCTACAAAACTGGCATTCGTCAAATTGCTGGACGAAAAATTGGAGTCTCGCAGTGAGGCCAAGTCGAAATTCGCGTTCTGCAAATCGACGTTGCGGAACGAACTTCGGTTCAAGCTTTGCCCAGCGAAATTCCATCCGTTCATGGTGGCCGAAGCGAACGAAATATCGTCCATGGAATGGTTCTTGTAGCTGGCTGTCGAGTAGATTTGGTCGGCGGTCAGCCCGGTGGGTAACGCAATGGATGCGCCCGACAAAACGGCATCGGTCATGTTGACGCCCGTGAAGCGGACGGAATTCAAGTTGGCGCCGCTGAGCTGTGCCGCCGTGAAATCGGCATTGCGCAGATTGACTTCGTAGAGTTCGGCGCCCGCTAGGTTGGCGTTACGAAATGTAGAACTACGCGCATCGACGTCGTACAGCGACATGCCTTCCAGGCGAAAGTGATCGAAGTCAATAAACGCCAAATCCAAAGATTCCAGCCGTACTCCTTGCCAGTTTCCGTCTTGATAATTGGCAGTGGCGCGCAAGCTGTCTTCCGTGATGCCGATCGATTGCGAAAATGTGACGCCATCAATGCGTGCTCCTGTGAAATCAGCGTTGGTAAAGTCCGATTGCAGGAACCCAGCGTTCCGGAGACTCGCGTTGCGAAGTAATGCATTTCGGAAGTTGCTGCTTGTCACAAAACTGCCGTCAAATTGGCTATCGCTTAGATCGTTGTCGGCAAAACTGACATCGTCGATGCGGAAACCAGCAAAGTTCCATCCTGAAAAATCGTTTTCGGAGAAATCGATCACGGTAAGCTCTTGGCTCTGGAAGCTCCAGGTGGCGTCCAGCATTGCGCGAGTCAGCCCGCGGTCGGTGGTTGCTCGGAAATTGCTGCCAGAAATGCTTTCCTGCGGTAAGGTGACGCCGGCGAGTGTCGATTCGCTGAAATCGACCTGAAGTCGGATGCCTGTGAAGTCCCAGTTGGTCAAATCGTTCTGTGACAAGTCGATTTGGAGCGCACCGCTTTGAAAATCGGCTGTCGACTGCAGTTGGGCGAACGTCAGTCCAGATTGCGTGGTGTTTCGCAACGATATTTGCCCTATTCGGGCGTTCTGCAGATTGGTACCGGTCAAATTCGAATCTGCCAAACTGCCTTGGAACAGGTTGACGTTTGAAAAATTCCAGCCAGACAAATCATTGGCACTCAGGTCGATCCCTACCAGTTGCGAACCCAAGCGATAGTCGGCCGTCGAATAGAGCTGTTCCTTAGTAAAGCCATTGGCCGTCGTGTTGCGAAATGACGTGTTCACAATGGTGGCGTCGGTAAAGTTGGCGCCCACGAGTGTCGCGTTTTCGAAGCTTGTGTCTCGCAAGGCGGCGTTGGCAAAGCCAGCTTGACTGAGATCGGCTCCAATGAACTGCAAGTCATTTAATTGCAGCTGATTGAAATTGGTGCCAGCCAACTGTCCGGTCTGATAGCTGTTGGTCGAGGCGATCTGTTCTGATTGAATGCGGTTGGTGCTACTGGAATTGGACAAATTGGCGCCGGTGATGATCGCTTCGGAAAAATTCGCTTCGGATAAAAACGCTTGAGAAAGATTGGCGTTGGTGAAATTGGTCCCCGTCAAAATCGCGTTACGAAAATTGGAAAACGAAAGGTTGGTGTTCGTAAAATCGACGTTCGTTAAACGGCTTCTCCCAAAATCGCCCATCACGGCCAAGCCAGCAAAGGAAACTCCGTCCAGGTTACTGTCGGCTAAGTCCAGCGCAATCGATTCGCCGTTTTGTGCCATCGCCGTTTGCCGCAGTAGATCGACGGAAAATCCAGTGGCGTTGCGAAAATTGGGCGATACGCTCCATTGAACGTTGTGAAAATTGGCGTTCGTCAAATTCGCGCCGGAAAAATTGGTTGCGTCCAAAATGGCGTCGGT
>JAGQOZ010000253.1 GCA_020426955.1 Planctomycetales bacterium | reverse complement strand
AATGGCGTCCACCGGCACGGCTTGAAAACTGAACCAGCCAAAGATGGAAATTCCCACCGCCGCCAGGATCACCAGGTAGGGTTCTCGAGTGCAAAAGCGAATCAAACCAGACAGCATGATGTTTTACTCCTGATCGCTTTGCGTTGTGGAGCGATTTGGCTCCAAAGAAAGGTCGTGGACCAATTCACCGCAGTGCAGCATCTGCGATCCCCAGTACGGATTCAGCAAGGTATCGTCGCTCTGCAGCCAGTCGCCGCCACCGCCGACTACCATCGAGCAATAAAAATGGTAGATGCCGTTGCGAGTTTCCCGAGTGCGAACCAGATTTGTCGCTTTGATCAAGGCATGGCTGATGGGACGAAACGTGCGTCGGGCGTCTTCCAGAGTTGAGCCCGTTCGTTCGATCGAATTCAACGCCTGCTGAAACAGTATCTGGGCGGCATCGGGCAACTGTTTCGCGCCCAGCAAGTCGGCAAGCGCCGCGCGCAATTGGTCCACATCCTGTTGCCGTGGAACGGTATCCAACGCCAACGATTTCTGGATGGCAAAGTAATACGTGAACACTCGATCCAAGGCTTCCGCCGCCGTATCGGCCAGCGTTTGCGGACTGCCCATGGCAAATTGCAACGGCCCGGGCGGATAGCGAGGTGCTTCGGAGGGATCAAGCAACGACGGTTTCCCGGCCAACTGGGATTGCGAATCAATCAAGAAGTTTCCGTCGGTCGCTACCACTTCTCCTTCGGCCAAACCGGCAGCCACAATCGCTTGGTTTTGAGTCAGCGCACCGACTTCAATCTGCCGCAGTTCAAATCGCCCCGGTTCGCTTTCCACATACACCACTGAATGGTCGCTGGCCATCAACACGGCACTTCGAGGTACGGTGATGACCGTTGGTTCCGGCAGAGGCGAAGGTGAAAAGCCGAGTTCTGCGGTGGAAATCAGCGGCATGTCACAAATGGGACACACCCCCGGCACGTCTCGAATAATCTGCGGATGCATGGGGCTGATGAACTTGTTGGCCAGATCGGGATCATACGTTTGTTTGCGAGGAATCGCGGGTACCAAAATCTTAGCGTCGGCAAAATCGCCCGGCTTCAGCAGGCCGTCATCGTTTTGCATTTCCACTCGTACAGAAACCGTCCTTGTTTTCCGATCGACGGTAGGCGAAATAAAGGCGATGCGACCCGAAAAAACTTTTCCCGGCGCGGAAGTGATCTCCGCTTCCACTTGTTGTCCGAATCGCACCACCGCTGCGTCATCGGGAAACAAATCCAGCATCAACCACACGGTAGACAGGTTGGCGACTCGGTAAATGGGCTGACCCGTTTTCACGTAGTCACCTTCGACCGCTAGTTTTTCTACCACTGTCCCGCTTTGAGGCGACGCGATGCGAATCCGAGATTCCGGTTTGTTTTGTCGAGCCAGCGTTTCAAGCTGTTTGTCGGTCATGCCGAGTTCGCTGAGCTTTTCCGCTGCCAGCTTTTGCAATCGATTGGCATCGATAAAGCGACTGGTCGCATTCGATTGGTTGGCGGACAGAAATTCCGCTTGCGCCGTGTACAATTCCGGACTGTACACCACTGCCAGGTCATCGCCGGCGCTGACAGGCACACCTTCGTAGTCGGCAAACAGCTTTTCCAAACGCCCCGAAGTATAAGCGGCAATCGTGGACATTCCGCTTTCGTCATATTCGATCGAACCGATGGTCCGCAGCGTACGAATCACTGAGCCGCTGGTGACTTTGGCCGTGCGAATCCCAATCATCCGCCTTGCCGCCGGTTCGATACTGACGCCCGGTTGCTGGTCGCCACCGCCTGACGTTGCTTCTACCAACTCCATGCCGCACACGGGACACCGCCCTGGCTGTGACGTGGGTGGAACGCACATCATGGGGCAAACGTAGCGTTGGTTAGCGGCAGTAGATTTGGATACCGTGGCGGTTGTGTTCGAACCGAACCAGCTTTGCCGCTGAGCAAAACCGATGGTCCACAAACAAGCCAGTACCGTACCCACGACGAACAGGCTTTTGAGCGCAAATACGCCAATCCAGCCAAGTCGTACGAACATCGTTCGAACGGTTCGCTGCCAACGCGACGGCGAAGTCAAATTCACTTTTTCTGGTTCCGGTGCTTGATAGTGCATATGAAAGGACTCTGCGATAGAAGCTAGGTAGTGGTTGGTTGGACGAATTGTTTCCGGACGAGGTGACGATTCTCGTTTCCGTTGGTGTAGTGGATGAGGTGACGAGTCCTATTGCGGCGCGTCATCACCTAGCCCGACGCATGAGTTTTGAAGTTGCGAATCGGCGTTTTCCGGCGGAATTTCCTAGCCCGAAGCGTCAGCGAGGGACCAAAGAAACATTCAATTTTCCCTCACTTACGTTTCGGGGTATGAAAAAGCGCAACTTCAAAACGCGGGAGTGAAGGGACCACAGAAACGTTCGGTTCTCCCTCACTTACGTTTCGGGCTAGGAAAAATCGCGCACGCGGGGCGCAAGAAGAACTAAATTCGCCAGATGCATAACGATTGGCGCAGCCGCTGACCAATCAGTGTCACAAGCAATTGGCGAGAAGGCGGACGAAACGTATCGTTCGTCTGAGATAACAAGACGGTTGAATCCAAATCGTCCGACAGATTGATGTTCTTTCGCAACGCATCGCGTGAATCGGCGGACCGTTGACCATCGGACGGCAATGCGGGTTGGCTTTCGCGAAGACAACCGCAATCACAGTTCACTTGCGGTGCACCATTCGCACTGGCTTGGCGAGCAGTCGCGGCCGTTGTTGCAACAGCTACGCAACAACAACGCATTGCGACACTTTGCCGCGGCGCTGAACAACAGCATTTGCCATTCGCGCGAACCGACTTGACTTGACAAACGTTTTGCTGGCATGACAGCGACTGCGCGTGCTGGCAAGCCGAACGCTGGCAATCACTAGTTCGCGCCGACAACGCTGGCTGAACCAACAGCGTGAGGATCAGGTAAACCGTAGCGGCGAATCGAATTTTCTGATTCGTATGCATTCTGCCAAGCCGAAACTAATCAAATAGTGTGACCACAAGCCATCTCGTTGGTAACATTACGTTCAGGTGAATCCGGAAGTCGCCATCCATTCACGCAAGGCGAAATAGACAAAACGGTTCGTAGTCCCGCCTTTAGGCGGAACAGGCAAACCGTGCTCTGGTTCCGCCTAAAAGCGGGACTACCAACGGGAATGTCAATTAACATGGTCCCAGCCTGAAGGCAGTGCCGGGAACGACACACGCACATCAATCTGACTTCCCAATCGACGACCTTTTTCATTCTATCCTACTATCCGGCCGCTAGGAAACGGGATTTTCCGGACGCTGGGATGTAAGTGGTTTACGTGCATTCAGAAACAATGGACAGCATGCCCAAAAAAGTCCGCTGGCTGCGAACCGCTGCGATCTTGACCGGCTCGGTCTGCTTGTTCGGGCCTCACAGTGGCTGCGCGACGAATCGACATACGGCGGAATTCTCGCAAGCCGTTACTGGCGAACCCACTGTTGGTCGGCAAGCTCGGCCATCCGCCGGATCTTATTCGCAGGATACCGCGTCGGATGTGCAACTGGTCTCGTATCCGCCGCCGGCACCCGAACCATCCGTTGCGGACAATTCGATTGAAGCGATGCCAACCGAAGTCGGTTCCATGGAATTGGCGGACCAGTTTGTTGTCATGGCACTGTCGACCAACCCAGCCTTGCAAGCTCAGCGTCAACGGATTGCCTTGCTACGGTACCGCATTCCGCAAGTGCGTTCCTTGCCCAATCCGACCGTTTCTGAAACCTTCTGGCCGTTTGAAGGCAATGCGTTGCAGACGGCTGGAGGTCGAGCGGCTAGTCAGATCAATCTGAGCCAAGCGGTACCTTGGCCGGAAAAACTGGATTCGAAGGCCGCGATTGCGTCACGCGAAGTCTGTATCGCGTTGGCCAAACTGCGTGAAATGGAGCAAGACGTGGTCCAAGCGGTTCGCTTGGCGGTGATTGAAGCCAATGTCGCCGCCGAGTCACTGGCCATTGTGGACGAAGCGAATTCGTTGGTCGATGGATTGAACGAAGTGGCGGAAACACGGTATCGAGCGGGCGGGCCGAACGCCAGTCAACGCGATGTGCTGCGAGCTCAAATTGAGCGAGAGCGGATTGCCGAAGAACGTTTACAGTGGACCAAACGACAAGAAATTGCCAAGGCGGAATTGGTGCGGCTATTGCACCAACCGTTGGATCTGGACGATACGTTCCAATGGAATTTGGCTCCGGTCCACCAGCTGGAATTACAGCTGGACCAGTTGGTTGCACTAGCGCAACAACAGAACCCGTCGCTCTCTGGATTGGCGCAGCAGGTTGCTCGAGATCGTCAGCAGATTCAACTGGCCAGTTTGGAAAACCGCCCCGACTTCCAAGTAGGAATGAACTGGTTGATTGTCAGCCAAGATGACGCGATCAGTCCGGTGGCCAACGGTCACGACAACTTTGGATTCATGGTTGGGATGACATTGCCGGTCTGGCGAAACAAGATTCACGCCGGAATCCAAGAAGCTCGGCATCAAGTGGCAGCGTCGACGCAAATGCTGGCCAGCGAAACAGACAATGTGGCCAGTCAGATTCGCAAATTGTTGGCAGAATATACGGCCCTTTCGCAGCAGGAAAATCTGGTTCGCACGCGCATCGCTCCTCGACTAGACGACGCCTTGGACATCACCTTGGCGGACTATTCCGGCAACCGCACGGACTTTTCTTCGCTGATCGAATTGCATCGAGAACGTTTGATGGTGGAACTGCAGGTGCTGCAACTACAAGCCGAATTAGCTCGATCCCTAGTTCGCATCCAACGGCAAATTGGCGGTGAAACGATGCCTAGTTTGTAGTCCCGCCTTTAGGCGGAACTCGAGCACCATTTCCTTTTCCGCCTAAAGGCGGGACTACGAACTGTTTTCCTACCAAGATGTTTGCGTAGCGACAAACCTCACGCATTCCCTTTCATTGCCACATAGGCCATGCGCAATTGGTGCAACAATTCTTCCAGCATCTGGGCTTCGTTTTGGTCCAAGTTGCCTTTGGTCTTTTCTTCCAGCACGGACAACATGTCGACGTGATGCTTGGCTAGATCGAGTCGGACGACTGGTTTGTTGTCAATTGGGTCGGGAATTTGGCCCATGGCCATCAAGGCTTGTGTCATGATCGATTGCACCAGAAACGGGAACGACGCTGGAGGGATCGGGTAATCTTCTTCACTGGCCGCATCGGCCGACGCTGGCGGATCGGTCGATTCGGTGTCTCGCAGTTTGGAACGTTCTGCTTCCACCTGCGTCTTCCAGTCTTCGTCAATGATGATTTTCTTTTCGCCTTCTTCGCTCATGGAATAATTCTCCTGTTCGATGATCGTGGGAACGGGGATACCTTACGCCCTTTATAATCAGCAATGCCAACGTGGAAAAGCCGATCAATAGCCAGCAAAGCGCGAGAGCCGAAAGATGGCGTTACACCAAATCACCGGCAAAAATTTGGCAGTAGCTTTCATAGCGGCGAACATCCAGACGTCCGTCGGCCACGTTGTCCTTGATGGCGCAGTCGGCTTCGTGCTGGTGCGTGCAGTTGGGGAATTTGCACAGCGAAACGTACGGACGAAGATCGCGAAAGAAACCAGCCACTTCTTCCGGAATCACATCCCACAGCTGAAACTGACGAATTCCCGGAGTGTCGACGATGTAGCCACCGCAATCCAGCGGCACTAATTGAGCGGCGGTGGTGGTGTGGCGACCTTTTTCGCTTTCGTCGCTCACCGTTTGCACTCGTAAAGCCAAATTCGGTTCGATCGAATTCAGCAGCGATGATTTTCCTACGCCGCTTTGTCCAATCACCACTGACTGTTTGCCAGTCACCAGACGCTTTACTAATTCGACTCCTTGCCCCGTCACGTTGGACATCAAGATGACTTGGTAACCCATTTGTCCATAGACGCCAGCCAGCGGTTCCAAGTCTGCCGCGTCGACCAAATCGACTTTGTTGATGCAGATGATGGGGCGAATTTGATATTTTTCGGCCGTGATAATCAACCGGTCAATCAGATTTGGTTTCAGAGTTGGTTCGGCTGCGCTGCCGACAATCAAAATCTGATCAACATTGGCCACCATCACATGCTGACGACCTTTACTGGTGCGACACAGGACGCCTCGTCGAGCTTCAATGCGTTCAATAATGCCTTCGTTATTATCTGCCGGCCGAAAGAGCACTCGATCTCCAGCCGCCAACACATGACGTTGATCGGTGCTGAGCGTTTTCAGCAATCGACGCGTGGCACACTGATAAATCTGGCCGTCGTTGTCGGCTTGCACCGGACTGGCCAGCCCACCGACACTCAACACCGTCCCTTTCAAGCAATTCGCTTCGTCCACATCCAGCTGCACGCCCAGCCCTGTTTCCGGGTCCGCCGCTTCCACGCCCACAATGGTTCGCTTGCGACTAAACCGGCCTTTGCCACTGACGCGTTCGCCTTTTTCCACGTCGTCCTGACCTTGGCCGTCACGGTAGTTACGAGTTAAATCGCCCTTACGCACTCGGACCTCGCGGTTCTTCCGAAAATCCGTGCGAATCTTGTTGGGCTTTTTTTTGCGAGCCATACCGGTAACCGTGGTGCGGTGCGAATGTTTTTCTTCGTCTATCTAAACCGAATCAAGCTTTGCGCTATTGACGTCATTCGCCCAGATCAGACGAAGGGAGTTTTTAATTCCGTTTTCCGCCTATTCGCCCAGATCAGACGAAGGGAGTTTTTAATTCCGTTTTCCGCCTATTCGCCCAGATCAGACGAAGGGAGTTCTAGGCCGCTGGTGTTAGTTTGTTCAATCACGGACGGCGTTTTGGGAGTCCGATCGATGTTCTTCATGTAGCTGGCCGTACCGACAACGATGACGGTTAATACGAACAACAGGTTCGTCCATTTTGCTTCATTTTGCCGAAACTTCTGCGCAGTGGCACTCTTTCCGGACAATACCGCCGCCAACCAAAAGATGGCCATACCACCCAGAAATTTGACCAAAAACAGCCCGTGATACACAGGCGAAATCTGATACGTCTTTACGTTGTTCACGAAATTAAGGAGACCGCTGAGCAACAAAAACGCCGTGGAAATCATGACTATTTTGGCCCAGCCGGGACGAAAGGCCGCTCGCACGTTTTCGCGTTGATCTTCCGGAAGCGAACGCAGGCCCGGCACGAACGAAAACCGCATAAAAAAGATTCCACCAGCCAACGCGATGGCCGCAAAAATGTGAAACCAACGAAATAACAGTTCAACCCAATTCATGAATAGCTCCTTTTCTAATCACGTATTCTACGCGGAATGAGCGGAACGAGTAGCGGGGCGCGCGGATGTTGGGCTCGGTATCGACAACCGGGTAATCGAAACGCCTCGATCTCCCAACGACGAAAAGAAGCTCGGCAGGAGCCTCGGACTCCCACTTGCTATTCTCGCGGTAGGAGACGCTGTCCACGCAAAAAAAGCTCGGCAGGAGCCTCGATCTTCCAACGACGAATACGGCAAGAGCCTCGGTCGAGCACACTATTTGTGATTGGGCTGCAGAGAATCCAGCGTAATTGGTTTGGCCTTACCCGCTTGCAGTTGGACGTCTTGCCACTTGTCCTTGACGGTGCAACGCACGGTCGCATGTTGATCGGCTTGTTGGATGGTCATGTAATTGACCTGGCCAAAGACATCGCCAAACAGCAGCGTGTTGGAAATCTTCAATTCGGCCGCGCCCTTGGGCAGTGGCAGTTCCAGATACAGCCACGCCGATTTCAGATCCACTTCATAACCGACCCAGGTCCATTCCAGCAGTTCCTTTTTGTCCCCGAATCGGAATTGCAGACGAGACTGTACGTATTCTTGCACCAACGCATCGGACGCCTTAACGTCCGTGATGTGGACCTTCTGTTGGCTCGACCGCCGCACGGCATTCTGTAGATCCAGCACGTCCAGCTTGACGGCCACTTCCAACATCTTACTTTCTGGATTCCAATTCGCTTCCGCCGTGCTGACATGAAAGGGATGAGCGGCTGCGGAGTGGCTGACCAACAATGCGGCGCTGATGGCGAACAAAATCATGCGTCTGGTGCAGGCTGACGGATGCGAGCCGAATAAAGTTGAACGCATCATTCGTCTTCTTCGTCCTCGTCTTCTTCGTCATCATCATCGTCATCATCATCTTGGCCGTCTTCCGCGGCCTTGGCCTTTTGCATTTCGTTCTTTTTCTTTTCGTCCTTGAACAGTTCGAACCGGCTCTTGATCACTCGACGAGGCAGATAATTGTTTTCTCGTTCCACGTCCGCCGTTTGCAGTCGAGGATCCACTTCCACGGACTTGATGGTCTTTGATGTAATGATCAGTTTGGAAACCGAGCGGCTGTCGCGGCTCCAGATTTCAGCTGGAATTTGCAGCGTTTCCTTTTCGCCGTCTTCATATTCAATCTGGATAATAA
>JAGQOZ010000252.1 GCA_020426955.1 Planctomycetales bacterium | reverse complement strand
TTGAAGCAACCTACTTTGGCGGTTTCAATTGGAATTCGTCTGCGTCTGTAAACAGTGGTGACAATCTCTATTCGGTGTTCAGCGATTTTGGCACCAACCCGTTTAACGGCTTCCCAGAAACAGATGCCGCCTACTATCACAGCGTGGCTTTTTCGTCCGAACTAGATAATGGCGAACTCAACGTTCGACATCGTTGGGTTTCGGCCAGCTGCTTAGTGCACAGTTCGTTCTTGGTGGGCGTTCGGTACTTCCGCTTGGCCGATGATCTAATCTACCGAACTCGTACCGATCTCAGCCAATTAGACTACCACGTCAAAACGGACAACGATCTGGTGGGCGTACAATTGGGTGGTGATATGGCCTTGTGCATTACGCCTCGGTTCAAGATCGCGGGCGATGCCAAAGCGGGACTATACGGAGCTCACAGCAAACAGAAAACTTGGGCGCCCAGTGTTGCCTTTTCTGAACTGGAAAGTGCCAGCGACGCGGCGTTTGTCGCGGACGCAGGGCTGAACGGCATCTTCCGAGTGTCGCCGAAGATGGCAATCCGAGCTGGCTATCAAGTGCTGTTTGTGTCGGGCGTGGCCACGGCAATCGAGAACTTCAATACCAATTCGCCTCTGACCGCTCGAACCGCTTTTGTTAACAACAATGACGACGTGGTCTTCCACGGTGCCAACGTGGGCATCGAATGGACTTGGTAACGGCTCACAAGCAAGGCCGGTTCAACGCAGCCGGATCTCGGTGATTCCGGTTCGCGAATGATCAGTTGATGACACATTTCCGTCTCGGAAAGCGCGCAGCCTCAGTTGCGCGTTTTTTTTTTGCGTTGAAGAATCCAATTGGATTGGCGTATAGAAAATAGGTGTAGCAAAAAGACGCAGCTGCATCATCTTGGCTTGGCCATTCGGTCCATTCGATGCGAACTCCAAAGTTCAACCCCATCCGAGTTGTTCGTTCGCATTCGCTTCCTTCGCCGCGAAATCGCTTGACTCGAATCACGAAACGTCAAAGAATCGAAGCATACGTTTCGAGCATCCCTGGTGACGTCTTGCCTTGGTCCCAGATTTGCAATCTGTAAGGTGATTCATTTTCGAACTCGAACGCCAAGTTTAACTTAGGCAAATTACACAGGCAGTGGAATTTTTGAATTCTACCAATTAGACTCGAAGATTCGGTATCCGACGGCTGCACCAGTTAGTCGTCTGGAATACCGCAAACAATCCACCGAACAACACAGCCGACGTCGCAAACAGCATACAAACGGCGGCAATTCTTGGTAGCGAGAGGTACGGAGCAGATGTCGAAGACGCGTCGTAAGAACGAACGAGCTTCTCAGAAGAAGATTTCAATGGAAGCGTTAGAAGATCGGAATCTGCTGACGGCGATTCCGTCTTTTGACGGGCCGTTATACCAGCACGGTCTAGAGAGTATCCCGGCGCATGTTGACCTCAACATTCCCGAGTTCATTTCTCCGCTAATTGAACCCGTCGAAGCGGATCCACTGGCTCCGTATCGGTTGATCAACTATTTCCCGAATCGTAGCGACACGAAGATCTCGTTTGAAGACTCCGGCGGCGAAGGTGAAGGCATCGCCACCGCAACCAGATTGACTGAAACCGAGAGGTTGGACCCGTCGCTATCGAACAATTCGTACGCCACGGCTCAAGTTCTGCCGTTGGGGTTTGATTCAGGCGAAGTAGCTGCCATTGACGTTTTGGGCTCCATCTTCCTGGACGTCGACAATCTGCCGGTTATCAGCACACTTGAGGACGATGGATCAATTCTACTTGCTAATGAAACGGACGTGATCAGCGGTGGTGCGGTGTCGGCGACCGGTGTCATTGGCGATGGACCTTTTGGCACGACTCGCGGGGACTTCGATTTTTTCGCCGTTCGCAATGTAAATGAAGGTGACGTGATTACAGCGAATGTAACCGCCGCTGCAACTGGTTCAACTCTCGACTCGGGCGTCATGATATTTGATTCGTTCGGCGAACTCGTTGCGTTCAACAACGATGGGTTTCGCGGATCTGATAGCGACTTGGCCTACGTCGCCGAAGAAGATGGCGACTATTTTGTGGTTGTCACTGGTGCAGTACCCCAGTTCATGTACCGACCAGCTAATCCGTTCGAATCCGATTCTGGGTTTTCTGCCCTGACTACTGGGCCCTACGAAGTTCAGATCGGGCTAAACATTCCTGACCCAGATTTTTTTGCTGTAGAACTAAATCCAGGTGACATTCTTTCTGTTGATGTTCGGGGAAGTGTGAACAATCTGTCTGTGACAAAGGGCGACGATCTCGAGTTGATTGGATCCACAAACAACCTGAATCTGATCGCTTCTGATTATTCACCGACCCCGAAAGATGGAAACGCGTCACTAACCTACGTTGCCGATGCGGCCGGAAGATATTATGTACGTGGTCTCAGTAGCGGCTTTGGGCAAGGTCGCGGCGTCTATGAAATGCGTTTCCGGGTTTTTCGGCCAGTACTTGAATCTGAGGCTGCAGGCGCACATCAAATTCTTTTCTTGGATTTTGACGGCGCCGAGTTGGATACCAATATTTTCCTCGGCGAGTTTTCACCAAAGGTTGAGCTGTCGCCGATGTCCGACTTCCTCGCCAATTTCGAATTGGATACTCGTGACGAAAACGATCTAATCGATGCGATTATCGATGTGGTCCATGAGAATTTCGTCGAGGACATGATTGCGAAGGGAAACAATCCAAATTTCAAACTAACAATTCTCAACAGCCGCGACCATGCCGACCCCTATGGTGATCCTAATGTAAGTCGAATTATTGTCGGCGGCACGCAGATAGAATTGGGTATTCCCACCGTCGGGATCGCTCAGTCGGTTGATGTTGGCAATTTCAATACGGAAGAAACAGGTGTGGTGTTGCTTGATGCTCTGAGCGAACCCGCTACCGGAAGCGTCTCTTTGAATCGATTTCTGGTGAATGAACGGCGCGCGACGAAGGTTGATTTGGTTGCACGAGGCGTCGGAAACATCGTTACCCACGAAGCCGGCCATTTCTTTGGCGACTGGCACACCGACAATCAGAACGATGTGCCTAACATTATGGATACGGGCGGGTACATTCGTTATCCCGCCGAGGTTGGACAGGATGGAATTCTGGGAACGCAGGACGATATTGACCTCGATTTTGTCGTTGACGAATTCGAACCGACACAGCTTCCCACCGGAACAACCGATTCGCTCAACAACATTGCCATGGTCTTGACCACGGGACAAGGTATCAACGGTGGTGGAGCAGCTGGTGGTAGCACTGGCGTGAATGTTACCGGTGTAGTTTGGAATGATGCCAACGGGAATGGCGTGCGAGATGCCGGGGAAGGTGGCATGGGCGACCAGATTGTTTACCTGGACGTCAATGGTGACAATCGCATCGGCATTGGTGAACCAGCCGGCATTACGTTTGCCAACGGACAATTCACGATCATGAATGCTCCGCAAGGCAGTTTTGCATTGCGACAAGTGGTTCGACCTGGTTTTGTGGAAACTGCGCCGCTGGGTGGCGAACACATTGTCAGCGTCAGCAATCAAACGCTGACCGGTTACGGCTTTGCTGTCCAAGTGGGTGACGGAGTGGACGAAGGTTTCGATTACGGTAGTGCTCCGGCGCCCTATCCAACTGCCGGTGTGACACATGGTGTTGTAGCCAACTTCCAATTGGGCAACAGCATTTCGGGCGAAGCGGGTCCTTCGTCTGGCGACGACAATGACGGCGTTTCGTTCCTGTCGACGCTGATTCCTGGTTCGACCGCCAGTCTAAGCGTTTCTGTGGAAAACGGCACACAATCGCCGGGCGTTCTGCAAGGCTGGATCGACTTTGATGGCGATGGAAGCTGGGATCGCGCGGGCGAGCAAATCTTCACGGACGTGGTCGTAGTGCCCGGCGTAAACAATCTGACCTTCCAGGTGCCGACGTGGGCCGTGGAAACCACCACGTACGCTCGACTGCGTTACGGTTATGAACGAGGCATCTCGTACACCGGCGCAGCGATTGCGGGCGAAGTGGAAGATTACGCCGTGACGATTGAACGAGGTGGCCCAGATGCAGCGAATGATTCGTACACGTTGCGTCGCAATTCGCAAGACAATCGCTTGCAAGTCATGCTGAACGATTCGCTGCGATTGAGCACCAGCATTGTTTCGCTTGGCGCCACCAGCAACGGCGGCACCGTTGAAGTTGGTGCGGACGGCGTGACTCTGTTGTATTCGCCCGCAACAAACTTCTCGGGCACGGAAACGTTCACCTATACCGTGCAAGATGTGAATGGGCTCAGTGACACAGCCGTGGTTTCTATCTTTGTGCAACCCGATTTGGTCACCATGCGATTGGCCGCCGTGAATGATCAAGGCGTGCCGATTTCCCAAGTGGCCGTGGGTGATTCGTTCCGCTTGCAGGGCATTGTCCAAGACTTACGAGAAGACGATCCGACGGGTGTCTTCGCTGCGTACATGGATATCTTCTACGATTCCAACTTGGTTCAAATCCCGGCTGGATCGGACATTGAATACAATCCGCTGTATCCGAATCAGCAGTCCGGAGACATTTCGAACCTGGGCTTGATTGACGAAGTAGGGGCCTTTGATGGGCTTCAGCAAGTGGGTGGGGATGAAATCGCAGTGTTCTCGATCCCCATGATTGCGACCAACGCGGGCGTGGCGAATTTCATGAATTCGCCCGCCGATGTTTCGCCAGCACACGACGTCTTGTTGTTCAATCAAGACGATCCCATTCCAACCGAACAGATTGAATACCGTTCGTTGGATCTGGTCATTACTGATTCCGGTACGGGCGAAACGGGCGGCACCGGTTCCACCAGTGGCACTCCGCTGGACGTGAACCGAGACAACGTGATTTCGCCCATCGATGCCTTGATGGTTATCAACTATTTGAATCTGCCGCAACCGCAGCGAGTCTTCAGCACGGCGTTGGATGTGAGCCGAGACGGTGATATTTCGCCTATCGACGCGTTGTTGGTCATCAATCAGTTGAACCTGCAATCCGCAGAAGGCGAAAGCATGGCGGACGCTGGTTCGGTTCGCCCCAATCGCTTGGTGGCCGCAGCTGTTGATTCGGTATTACAGGATTCGAAAGACGACAAACTGAACGCCGCCATCGAGTCGATCGCCGACGAATTGGCTCAGAAGTCAATCTTGTAAATCAGATTGTTGCAGTTCGAAATTCTTGTTTCGAACCAGCAAGACTTCCAAAGGGACGGCTCGATTCGCTGCGGCGAATCGAGCCGTCTTGCGTTTTGAACCAGCCGAATTGGCAAACTCGTCAGCGGGCAAGCGTGACTTTCGAGCGGTTCGTGGGCGCTGCATCGCTTGAACAAAACGCCAATCTGGCTTACAACGCTTCGTTGTGAAAAACTGACATGGTCCAACGAATCGGGAGGCATTCTCATGGCGCAGATCAACGATCACTATCTGAAACTCAAAGCAGGTTATCTGTTCCCCGAAATTGGTCGGCGAGTGAAGAAGTACTGCGAAACGCATCCCGACGCGAACGTCATTCGCCTGGGGATTGGCGATGTTACCGAGCCATTGCCCCCCGCGATTGTCCAAGCCATGCATGCGGCGGTGGATGAAATGGCCAGCCGCGATACGTTTCGAGGATACGGGCCGGAACAGGGCTATGACTTTCTGCGCCAAGCGATTGTGGACAACTGTTTTGCCAATCGAGGTTGTCAGGTAGACGCCGACGAAGTCTTTGTTTCTGACGGTTCCAAATGTGATACGGGTAACATTCTGGATATCTTTGGCAACAACAATGTGGTGGCCATTACCGATCCGGTTTATCCGGTATACGTCGATACCAATGTCATGGCGGGTCGAACCGGCCAAGCGGACGAATCGGGTCGCTACGCGGGGTTGGTCTATCTGCCTGTCACGGCCGAGAATAATTTTGTGCCCGAATTGCCTGCTCAAAAAGTAGATCTGATTTACTTGTGTTACCCTAACAATCCGACAGGCACGGTCGCCACCAAAGAGACATTGCAGAAGTGGGTGGACTACGCCAAATCACACGACGCCATCATCTTCTTTGATGCGGCGTATGAAAGCTTCATTTCCAATCCAGAAATTCCGCATTCGATTTACGAAGTCGAAGGCGCCAAAGATGTGGCGATTGAATTCCGTTCGTTCAGCAAGAATGCTGGGTTCACCGGCACTCGCTGCGCCTTCACCGTCGTGCCGAAGACACTGCAAGGCAAGTCGGCCGATGGTTCGCACCATTCGATTCATGCGTTGTGGAACCGTCGACACTGTACCAAGTTCAATGGCGTTTCTTATCCCATTCAACGAGGTGCCGAGGCGGCGTATTCGCCCGAAGGAAAAAGCCAGATTGCGGAACTGATTGCGTTTTACATGCAGAACGCTACGCTGCTGCGCGACGGACTGCAGAAAGTGGGCATCCAAGTTTATGGTGGACAAGACGCGCCGTATGTGTGGCTGAAGACGCCCAACAATCTGACCAGCTGGGCGTTTTTTGATCACCTACTGGAAAGCAGTCATTTGGTGGGCACTCCGGGCAGCGGTTTTGGTGCGGCTGGCGAAGGTTATTTTCGCTTGAGCGCTTTTAACAGCCGCGCCAACGTGGAAGAAGCGGTCGACCGTATCCAAAAGCTGTTGACCTAATCGTGCCTTAATGCAAGCCCATGCTGATTCGCCAGATCCAGCGGATCAGCATCAGCACGCATAACGCCACCAGCCACCAAACGCCGCCGGGAATCTGCCAGACTGGTCGGTTCGAACGTATTCGCCAACTTTGCCACGGCTGCCAAATCAGTTGAGCTGCGGCGAACAAGAACAACGGAACGCCAAACGGATTTTGGTGCCACGCGGCTGCTAAGTTGCCGTGTGCCATGTGGACGAAGGATCGAGTCAAACCGCAGCCGGGGCATTCGATTCCTAGCGTGCGACGCAGCCAACAGATGGTTGGCAGCGAACGGGATTCGGCAACCGACAACCGGCCGTCACGGTTCGGCTGCAGCACAAATGAAGCGATAATAACCATTGCGGCGGCTACGAACCAAAACAGTCGATTCCGAATCGCACGTTCGATGGGCATGGGACAAATACCGGTCTTCTCTAAACGCCCAGTTCCCGACGCACCTTTTGGACGCCCGCGACCATGTTATTGAGCTTACGTTTAGCGGCCCAACGAGCGGTCTGGCTCAGGCCACAGTCGGGCGAAAACGAAAGCTGTTCCGGTTTCGCAAATTGCAAACACGCTTTCACTCGATCCGCAACATCATCGACCGATTCGATGTAATAGCTTTTCACGTCGATGATACCGACCGAACAATCGGTTCGTTTTACAATCTGTTCTATCACGGCCAATTCAGCCATTTCTCGGCTCGCCATCTCCACGTGAATTTCGTCCACGGTGAAGTCCAAAAAGTCCGGAAACATCGGAGCGTATTTACGCAAGCCAACCGCGTGGCCTTTGAAATTACCAAAGCACAAATGCGTTGATAGGCGGCACTTGCCGACAATCGGTTCGACTGTCCGATTGAAGATGTCGACAAAGCGCCGCTTGTCTTCGCGATGCGCGTAACAGCTCATGGACGGTTCATCGACGGTTAATTCCGTGCAGCCAGCTTCAACCAATTGTTCCAGTTCGTTTCGAATGATCGGCAACAGTGCTTCCGTGAGTGCGAACCGATCGGGATATTGCGAATTGGGCAACAACCGGCCGCTCATCGTATATGGTCCTGGCACGCTGGCCTTCAGAGTCGGACCGGTCGGTGCCAGTCGGCGCAGTCGCAGGAATTCTTCCACGGTTCCCAGATTTCCGTTCTTGGCCGCAATGGTTCCCACAACCGCATGTTTGCCTCGTTGATCATGGGCCGGCGGACCGAACTGTCTGGGCGTAGCACTTTCCAATGAAATCCCGTCCAGATAACCATAAAACGAAAGATTGAAATCAAAGCGACTCTGTTCACCGTCTGTGATCACATCCAATCCAGCGGCAACTTGATCATGGATGGCGGCCACCACCGCATCGTCTTGCATTTCCGCGATATCGTCCGGACCGAATTGATCCAAATGCTGACTGGCAAATTCCAGCCAACCAGGAAACGGATAACTACCAATGACGGTTGTGCGTAGCGGAGTGGGTTGCATTGCAAATTCCTTTGTCGTTTGTGTCGCGGAAAATCAGCTTCGATCGATTGTTGGTCTATGAACGAAGTCCGACATTTTCAAACAGCTTGGCCATGCGTCGCGAGTGTTCGTCGTAGGCGCTTTCAAATAGTTCAATTGCCTTGTCTTTGCCAACGACACTGCCGGCCGACAACACTTTGGGAGGCTGACCGGCATTGGTAAGTCGTTCGGCAATCTCGGCCTTCAGGCAATTCACCAACAAGCAACCGCCAATCGTGGACCCCGGTGCTACCGGCGTTTCCAGATTGGGCAGGCGAACCATCGCGTCTCCAACTGGCGCGCCGGTGTCCAAAACCAAATCACAAAAGTCCGTTAGTTTCTTACCGTCCG
>JAGQOZ010000251.1 GCA_020426955.1 Planctomycetales bacterium | reverse complement strand
GTCGGTTTGGTTTCAAAATGCCTTTAGTTGACTGATCCGTTGCGAAAGAATTCGCGCGCCGGCCACACTGACATGGTCGGCGTCATGAAAACAGTGCGTTTGCCATTCCGGCCAGTCAGGATTTCGAAAGTCCCATATTTGTACATCACCAGTGGAACGAATTTCTTGGATGGCCTGTTCGACCCACTGCTGCGATGATTCGCTACGGCGAGTCAAATAATCCGCATGAACTGGCGGAAGCAACAGCACGATATTCACTTCGTTTTGGCGCAAAAACCAAATTGTCCGTAGCAATGCATCATGATTTGTCTGACGTTTGTTAGCATACTTCTCCCAAAATCGTTGATGGTTGGTAAACCGTGCGATGCTTGCTACTTTCACACAGTAATTCGCCATTTGCCACCGTGTCCTGACGGAGCGGTCCGATGTTGGCCAGTTTCGTTTCCAAGTTCCATTGCATATTGCGTTCGCGAAGCGCGACCAAATCGACTGGGACAAATTTCGGCTTTGAAAATAGCGGTTGCCGATGTGTCCACCGTTTTGTTCGAAGCGACGTCGACAGTTCGCTCTCCATGCCCAGTTCGCGAAAAGCATCGCCTCCCGAAGTGCAATCTAGAACGTCCATCGCCAGCAAGACGGGGTCAAGCTCCAGAATCACGGTTCCAATACCGCCTGAGCGTTTGAAAAAATGACGCACCGTATGCTCGATCATCGTGTAGTCGTTTGTCGTATGACTCGCATTAATCAGTTTGTTTTCAAACAATTCGGGTAGCATGGCGCACATGGTATGGGATCCACCAACGGCCAGGACGTTTGCGTCTGTAGAAAAATCAATGCTTTTGTCCACGGTCGCATGCGGAACGTCGTGTCGAAACACGTTAATGACGCCAGTGTGCAAAGCAAACGACAACATGACGGTCGCCGCAAACACCAGGACGTTGGGGATGTAATCCTTGAGATAGATGACATCACCTTCAAAATTGGAAATAGATGAACTCATCCTGGTTCACAGCTCTGCAAAGACAAATTGCCATGGTCAAGCTCGAATAAGCGAATAGCCTGATAGGCCGAGAGAACGTTAAGACCAAATGATCCACATTCACTCGACTGCTGATCGCTTCGACCAGGATCACTGGACCGGCGAACAGAGCAATGGTCAACAATCCAATTCGGCCGTTCCATTCCCAATGGAAAAGCAGCCGAGGAAAACGAGGAATCCAACGCTCTTCTGATTCGTGTCGACGAAGCTCCAATGCCGCGTAAAGTTGCGACCAAAACGGACAGTCCCAGACCGTTTTGCGGCACGTACAAGTCTGCGTAAAGGACCGCTTCGGAAACGTATCTCCCAAACAGCTAATCTGCGAGTGATTATTCACAACGCCGCTAGTACAGTCGCACCGTGATACGATGGTGTGAAGATGAAATAGTAGTCTGTGCGCATGAGCGGGCTTCCCATCTGGTTCAAGTTGTCGAATCGCATGCGAAGCATTCGCCGCATTGCCCTAGGGATGCGTCGCTTATAGAAGCAATACATGCATCAGGCAAGCTGAATCACTCCATCTAGTGTCAGAAATCCCAATTAACCTTGCACTAGAGCGAGTTGTTTCCTGTTTTTACATTTGCGCCATTTTTCTTTCCAGGTTTTTGGGATTTCGAGACTAGCGGCTTTGACGGGTTTTCCTGTGTAAGTCCAGTTGAACGGGCGCGCAAACGTGCGGTTGAAGTAGGCGATGAACTCCTGCAGTCGGTGCTTCAGGTCGTCGAGTGATTTGAAGTCGCCGCGACGAAGGACTCGACGTTGTACGATGCCAAACATGATCTCGATTTGATTCAGCCAAGACGAGTGCTTGGGCAAGTAAATGAAGCGAATCTGGTGGCTGACGTCCGACAAGAATTCCATTCGTGACTTCATCGATTTGAGGATGCCTGACTTGCCTTTGACGCCCAGCGTTTCCGTAAGGATCTCTTCCACTTCTGCGACGTAGTTCACCAGAGTCTCGCTGCAGTGCGTGTTCAGATTGTCGACGATGAATCGCCAAGTCGCGTTGGGGTCCTCGGCGACGGTTTGTTGGATATGATCGCAAAAGTCCTTCTCGGTCCGCGTCAGTCCGATCGTCGGAGAAATCATTGTTCCCTCGACAACATCCCAGTTGCCAATCAAACAAAGCGTGCCGTGGCGTGTGTATTCAAACTCGATTCGCGCCGGCTGCCCGGGCTGCATGGGAATCGTTTGGGCGTTTCGCTCGAGCGCTTGTACACCGGTCATCTCATCGACCGAAATGGTACGCGTGTTCGCCTGGAAATACAGTGCAGGAGCGTTCAAATACGCTTGGCAAACGGTTTCGACCTGCTGTTGAAAAACTTCCGGATCCGTTTCTTTGGTGGTCAGCCATTGTTTGCTCCGGTGCGGTTGCAGGTCCGCTTCGGCAAGATAACGAGCAACCTGACTGATCGAAATCGAGTCGACGATACCGCGTTTGATAACTTCGTCGGCCAACTCGCGTGCGGTCCACTCGTTGATGGGACGATTCGAAAGCTCTGGTTTTTCGCACGCGACGGCGAGGATTTGAGTCACTTGTTCGGCAGAAAAGTCTCCCGGCGCGCCGCTGCGTGGAGCATCGCTAAGAACATCTTCGATCATGCGGAAAAAGGCCGCGCCGTTTAAGTCGGTTTCGGCACGAACGAGTGCGTCGAAGGATTCCTGCCACCGTCTCCGCCAGATTCCTACCTGGTTTCGATTAAGCTTAACACGCTCGGCGATCTGTTGATTACTTTTACGATCGAACGCGAGAAGTATAATGAGAGCTCGCTGAATCAGCCTCTGTGCGGCGGTTTTGGAATTGGCTAACTTTTCAGAATCGACATTTGCAGTTCTGACAGAACAATCTTGGCAGCCTTGCCGGACATGAGTCCTTCCTTTCTTTTTGACTGTGGCAACAACAAACTGATCATTGAGAAAGGAAGGCGTTTTTAATGCAATAGCAATTTTGCGTGCTAGCATCGCTCAAGCGTTCGGAATCTGGGTAAAAGCCTGCTTTGGTGCAAGGTTAATTGGGATTTCTGACACTAGGCGGACTTCCCCATGGAGTTTTGGCTAACGACGTTTTAGATGTTGGCCACTTCGCCCAAGACAAACGGATGTTCGCTCACAACTTGCTTGCCGTGTTTCAAGAACACGCGGATTCGTACACACCAGCGAATCTTCAGCAGAAAGCCTTCGTACGTCATGGGGCTATTAGGCAGGTTGAGCTGAAAGCGACGCCAACTTCGCAAATCTCGATCTTCTGCATCGCCGGGGACACGGCGTTCAAAATAGTGCACGCCCAGATCTTCGCCGCCTTTGCCTTCCGTGTACCACAGCACAGACGCTTCGACTGCCTGCAGGTCTCCTTTGGCAACGGCGTCAATTTGATAGTCCACCGTCAAGAGTTCGCCCGGTCGAAAGCTAGGACGAAATTCTTGGATCTGAATGCTGATCAGCGGTTCCATCATGGGCGCGCGGAGTTTTCGCTGACGATCCGCTTGCGGGTTCGCGGAAATACGACCAGGGGAAAGTGGCGTTCGAAGTCTGCCCATTTTTTTACCGAACCGTGTACGACCAACTTCCAGTGAACCGCGTTGTGTTCCGACTGGAACGAATGCATTACGTCTAGAGGGAATTCTAGTTCACAAAGGTGTTCGAAGGGAACACCAGGTTCAATCTTGAAATCGGTACGACCAAATACCTGTTTCGAATAGACCTGCTTGCTTTCCGTCCGAGTATCCGTGCCTTGACGGTAGGTTGCTTCCTCTGAACAAACCAGCGAAACCGTCAGGCTTTTTAGATGCAAATGTCCGGCTTGCGTCAGGTACATTTGGTATTTTTTGCCCGGATAGATCGGATGATCGGAAATTTCCAAGCTGGTGGGACCAATTGCGGTAGCCAATAAAAGCAGGCGAACTAAGTAAACCAATGCGGCAATGCCAAATCCGGAAAACAAAACCACCAACGTTACCAGATACCAATCGGGATGGCCGGCGGCGTATTTGTTGTACGCTAACGAACTGAGTGCCGCCAGCATTCCATTCCAAACCAGCGCAAAGATGCCGGTCGCTAACAATTGCCAGCCGGGTGACTTGGTGATGGGCAACCGAAATTTGAGCTTGATGCCGGGGCTGTTGGTAAGATTCACGTCCCGCGGCACCGTGGGAAAAACTTCAGGAGTCGAACGCCGGTCGGCCAATAGATCAAAGCTGTTCGCCTGTTTCGCGATCGCTCCGCGCCGTTCCGCCGAAGTCCCAATCAGCAAAATCGTATAAATCAAACCATAGGCTCCAATGACAATCAGCGACCCCAGTACCAATACCACCAACCAAACCCAAACGTTCCACATGCCGTTTTCTGTCACTTGCACGTAGGAACTGGAATTCAACGCCGCCAAGGTAATGATGCCGAACAGAAAAAGAGTGGCGAAGAACATCCCTTCGCCTGCGGACCCCACCAATTTGGAGCCGGTGCGACGGTCGCCTCGTTTTTTTTCCCAGAGCCGAAATCGTCTTGCCAAAGCTTGTCTGCCTTTCGTTCGAATCGAGTTTTCTTTCATGACACCTTGACGGACATTTGTTTCCGTAAGGCCGTCAGCGTCAGCGGCCTGTTATATCATGCTTGGCCCGCAGCTGAATCTTACTGGGATCCGGTCATAATCCCAACGCCCGGCGTCCTCCGGGCTCCGCCACTGCCAGCCGTTGGATCGCTTGATTTGCCGTAACTTTGCCGATTCTTCACCAAAATCCGCATAGGAGTTTTCCACAATGGCGGCGTATAATTAGTAGATGGTACTTTGTCACGTATGCCGACGATTGGGTCTCGGTATCGACGCGACAAATGCTTTTTTCTACAGGGCCAATGCCTTTCAAGTTTGGTTTTCCCATGAGTTGTGTCAATCAGATCTTGTTCCTTTGCACCGGAAACTACTATCGCAGCCGGTTTGCCGAAATCTTGTTCAACTACCATGCGCAGCGCGAGCAATTAGGGTGGCGAGCCGTCTCGCGCGGGCTGAACATCTGTGTCCAAAACCCGGGTCCTATTTCAGTGCATACGTTGCGGCGATTGGACGATCTTGGTATTCCCGTACCTCTAGAACACCGTTTTCCAATTCCGGCCGAATCCGTTGATTTTGATTCGTCCAACCATATCGTGGCCGTCAAAGAATCGGAACATCGGCGACTGGTTGAATCGAATTTTCCGCTTTACCGGCATCAAGTGGAATACTGGAACATCCACGATCTGGATTGTAGCCATCCGGAAGAGGCGCTGGACGAATTGGAACGACATATCGGAGGCTTGTTGGAGCGGTTTTCGATCCGAGTTCGCTAGGCTGGTTCGTTCGAATCACATCATTTCGTTTCCGAATTTGCCGCAACCGACTAAACTGGGACTCGGCTGCAGTCTGCAACGCAAATGCAGCATGCGCGGCTATCGAAGGCCGTACAGAGAATCGAATTACCTTCCGAGTCCACATGATGTTTGATGTTTCGGCCAAGTCGGCACGTATGATCCGCTGGATTACCTGGACGCTGATGTTGGTGGCGTCGCAGAAGATTTCGCACGCGGATTCGCTATTCGATATCCAGTTCTCCTACCCCAATCCCGCAGCGTTTACGCCTGAACAGTTATCTCTGCTGGAAGAAGCGTTTGTCAGCGTGGAAACGCTCTGGGAAAACACAATCCTCGGCTATCAAGGCGTCGATCAGCCCATTGTCTTTCCCATCGAGATTCGATCGCAAGCGTCCGGACTGGCGTCCGCCAATGGCACCGGCTTTTTTCAGCCAACCGGCACCTACATTTTGCCGACAGCCGGCGATGTCTACGTTAATCCTGCTCAGATCTTGCCCATGGCCACTGGGTTTGACTTGATGCCCGGCGTCAATTTTCTAGACGAAGTGATGGCTCACGAAGTTGGTCACGCTTTGGGAATTGGTACCTATTGGCAAATCAACGACGTTTACGTTCAGGGCAGCGGCCAATATACCGGCGAATTCGCTTTGGCGGCTTACCGAGAAGAATACGATCCTGACGCAACCTTTGTGCCCGTGGAATTGGCTGGCGGAGCAGGTTCGGCAAACGCACATTGGAACCAGCTGTTTCGTAGTTCGTCTGAAGAAGGAGACCCAGCCGACCCGCTGTCCCTGTCACCGTTGACCGGAATTGTGGATCATCGAGGCCGTGATTTGGCGCAAGACTTGATGTCCCCGGCAATCGATCCCGATCATGGCGAACCCTATCTGGGCAACATGACGGTGCAGTCCTTGCGAGATCTGGGGTATCGCGTTGTCGAATCTTTTCCCGTGCCCGGTGACATGGACGAAAACGGTGTGGTGAATGCCGCTGATATCGATTTTCTGAGTCAGCAAATTCGCAGCGCTTCGGCAGATCCGTTTTTTGACTTGGACAACAACGGTTCGCTTGATTCAGCAGACCGCACCGTGTGGGTCGAACAGATTGCCGACACTTTTTTGGGCGACGCCAATCTTGACGGTCAATTTGATTCGTCCGATTTGACACTGGTTTTCCAAGCGGCCGAATATGAAAACAACGTGGCTTTGGATTCTACATGGGCAGAAGGAGACTGGAATGGCGATGCGGAATTTGATTCGCAAGATTTAATTCTGGCGTTCACCGCCAACGCTTACGAACAAGGGCCTCGATCTGTTCACCCAGTGCCTGAACCGACCTCTTGCTGGTTGCTGGCATTGCTCGTCGGCATCGGACGACGACCTAAGGCTGTGCGGCGAACAATTCGGCGTATTCCAGCACCCACACGTCAATGAAATTCAGAAACATGTCCGCATCCACTTCCTGAACGAGTTCAAAGTGGTTGCGATTAAACACTTCTTTGTTGCGAATGGTGCCTTTGGCGGCCAATTCAACAACGTGATAGGAAGAAAACGGTCGAATGGTCATTTCCAGGCGGCTGAAGAAATTGGACCGCCTTCGATCCGGACCTGCCCCCACGTCGTCTCGGCTGGCAGCCGCGCCCCAGCCTTTTTCGCCATAAATGGTCTCCAGCTGAAAACCGGGAAAATGATTGGGCAGCTGATTGACACACTTTTCGATATGTTCGGACAACTGTAGACGATACCGAGTATGCAGTTGGCGCAGTTCGTCCTCGGAAAGCGCCTTGGCTTCCAGCTCCTGCTGCTTTTCGCTGGATCGCTTTTTTCCTCGTTCGATCGCTTTTGACAGTCTATCTTCGAAATTTGACATATTCGGCCCAGGTGATGCGGTTGGAACGATTGCGACATTGCCTACCAGTAGTCAAACGGCCGGTGGACAATCGGTAACACGAAATGTCAATAAATCCAAACAGTACGCTCCGTCGTGGCTGGCCACGGCGGAAACCGCTTTGGATTTTGGATTCATTGACTTCATTTATTTTACATTAACGCCAAGCGGAAGGCTTGAGAATGGCCGGCGGAACGGTCCATCCGTGGATCAGCCGCAGAAATCGAAAGTTGACATCGTTCTTCCGCAAAAGGTACTGTAGTACAATAGAGTTGGCGTGTCGTGGTTACTACGACGTCGGTAAGTGATGGTGCAGAGTGTTGAGGCCTTCGCGCAGGATCCTTACCGGTTTTTCTGATCGGTCCTTAAATTGGGTTGCGTGAATGACGATTCGCGAACCTGGGAACGGAGTTTCGCTGTGCGAGGTTTGAAGATTTATGGCGTTGGTTTGTTCTGCCTATGGGCTGCCCTAGGTTCGCAAAAAACACTGTTGGCGCAGAATATCAACCCGGCTCAGGCAATATTGGACGAACGAAAACGTCGTGACATGAAGCGAGAACTGCAGCCCATTTTCATGTCCAGCACCGCGCCCACTCGTGAACAGCAGAACAAGCTAGGTGCGTATTACGTCCGCTGTATCTTTGCGGCCATGATTCATCCCTCTGCCCTGCAATCACCAGAAACATTGCCAGCGTTACGCGAAGAGTTGCTGTCAGACGTTCGGATGAGCCAAGAACGAGCGAAAAACAATGCTTTGCATAGCTTCTTGATTCAGCGAGTTGCTTATCCGTATGCGGGCAAGATTTGGCAAGGTAACTATCCCACCGCCTGCAAATACAATGCGCTGTTGATCTTGGGCGAATTAAATCAAACGGAATTGCAGCGAAATCCGCAACAAAAACCGCCAGTACCTCTGTCGAATGCCAGACGTGTGCTGCTGAGTCAGTTGAAAAAGAAGCCTGATGCGTTGCATATCGCTGCATTGATCGGCCTTAAGCGACACGCAGTACTCTTAGCCGCAGCTCAGCAAACGGACAACGCCATGGGCGGTCCTTTACTAAACATCTTGAAAATGGATCCTGCCACTGCCGACATGTCAGCCGACGGTGTCCATTGGATGAAGAAGCTGGCCGTGGAAACGCTAGGCGCCATGAAAATCGGTGGTGTGGCCAAGTACATTGTTCCGGTCATGGCGGACACTTCGAATCCGGCCTACGTGCGTTGCGCCGCAGCTGACGCGTTGGCTAATCTGAATTCGCCAGCATTGGATGCCAACGAA
>JAGQOZ010000250.1 GCA_020426955.1 Planctomycetales bacterium | reverse complement strand
ACGCCATCTGGACGGCGGATGCGCCGTTTCGCCTGTTGCGAACGTTCGATTTCAATACGGACCAACTACCTGATCTCGCGGTGCTTAGCGGCGTCGGACAAATCACACTGCTCGAAAACAACGGCAATGGTTCGTTCGAAGTCACCGATACCATCGTCTTACCGCACGCCGTTGGTAACATCCAAGTTCGCTCGACAGGCAATCAGCTATTCGTGGCCAATGATGATCAAGGACAAGTGATCCAGTATTCGATTTCCACTCGCGGGGAATTTGCAGACACCGGTGCGGTCGTGGCTTCGTCACTGGCATACGCAAATACGCAATTTGTGGTCACCGATTTGAATGGCGACAATCAAACCGATTTGTTGGCGAATTCATCACGAGGGCTCGATTGGCTGGTGTGGAATTCGGCATCCGGCACGTTTGACTTCCAGCAAACATTGGTCTCGGACAGAACTTTTGATTCGATCCACGTCGTGGACCTGAATCAGGATGGTCAAGCGGAACTACTGCTGGAATACTTGCGAGGATTTAACTTGTATGTCGCATCGGACGATGGTGAAGGCGGCTTCGCATATCAGCGAACCGAACCGACCATTTCCGTCTGGACCAGCAATCAGACGACGGACACCGCGGGCACTCGGCTACTGGGCATCGCCACCGAATTTCCGCATGAATTAGTCGAACTGACCGTGACACCGGAATCGAGTATCGTCAGTTCCCCGTTGTGGAAGAACAATACGTTACCTCCGCTGCCATTGCCTGTCGAGAAGCCTCTGACGACGAATTCAGAACTGGTCCTCAGGGCGATCGATAGTGGAGCGGTTGTCTATTCGAATTTTGTGGAAGGCAATCCGATTGGCCACGTGATCGACGCACCGTCACCGGAACTGCGATTCGAAAGATCGCTCATCTTGGACGATACGACGGCGCTCGTTTGGACCGGCGAAGATGACGCTGGGCAGTATATTCGCATTCAGGCGAATCGTTTGGAACCGACATTGGGCAACAAGTTATACCAAGTCACTATCGCAGGGACAGGTGAATTCAACGGCGATGGCCAGACGGATTTGTTGCTGTGGGCCCGAGACGATATGTCTGCGTTGAAGGGTGGCTATCAGATTGCCATGCGAGACGGTCAAGGCATGTGGACTGTCCGGGCCGGACTGGACGAAGAATTGAGGGTTGATTCTGTTTTGCAAGTTCGCGACGTCGACAATGACGGGATGGACGATCTGCTGCGTCCTCAGTTTTTGGCCGATGGAAGTGCGTACAAAGTGCGATTTAGTTTGGGAAACGGCCAATTCGAACCGGCGATCAATCTGTTTACATCGGATGTTTTGCACACCAATTGGCAGCAGGGAAGAGTCAGCGTCGCCGATGTTTCGGGAGACGGCATTGACGAATGGTTTCGATATAGCGAAGGCGCATTTCGACGGCTGGAAATCGTCGGTCGTGTACCAGTGGAACGTCAAGTGCTACCGGGTGAACAACTATGGACACTGGATGTCGATGCGGACTTGGTGGACGACGTCGTGGTTTTGGTAGGCGACACATATCAACTGTTTCAATGGGACCCAGCCGCCAATTCCCTGGCGTATCAGCAGGATTTGCCCGAATTGGGATCACTCATTGATGTTGACGGGGATGGTGTCCGCGAGTTCACTTCCGAATTGAATCCGCTTTGGGATTCTTTGGGAGACTTCGACGGCGACGGCGTCTTGGAGTTGTTGCGGGACAACTTTTTCGAATACTCCTTGGCACACGTTGTGCCAGCAGACGTCTCGCTGGAACTGGGTTCGCAACAAAGCTCAACCGTTGTTTCAAATGGCCAAACGGTGCTGATTGATTTAGACAATGACCACGATCAAGACGTCGTTCTACTCGACTACGGTGGGTCCGCGTGGTTCGAGAACATTGATGGACTTTTGGCGAACGAACCGAGTCCGTTGCCCGACGTGCTGCCGTTGTTTGGGTCGCCGATGGCAATCGATTTTGACGGAGATGGAGATGACGACATTGTCACTAGGGACAACGCGTGGTTCGATAACCAAAGTAATGGGCATCTGGTTCGGCGGTACTTTTCGATACAAGGCGCGTCGTCGGAAACATTGCTAGGTGATATCGACGGCGATGGAGACACGGATGCCGTAAGCTGGAATTTAAGTACATCTTGGTTCGAAAACAAAAACACACCAGACGCGTTCTTTCAGCAACATGAAATACCCAAAGGGTTTCTGCCGACTCACTTGGCCGACTTCAATCAAGACGGGCATTTAGACATTGTCGGCGTTTACGCTCAGCAATTTCGCTACATGCTGAACAACGGGGACGGTTCGTTTGCCGCTGCTCAGTCCATTCGGCTGGATGTATCGTCCGATCAAGTGTTTGTCAGTGACTTTGACCAGGACGGGGACTTGGATGTGGCGAGTGTCGAAGCGGGACAACTAACGTTCTTTCGCCAAACGGATTTGCAATTCCAAATGACCGGCAACACCATTCCCATCGCTAGCGAAGATGACGTCTTTGTGTCGGAAGATGGTGACACGCCCACCGTGGTGGTTCGCAATTCGGCACAAGTGAATCTGTATCAGTGGAGAGCGGACGCTTGGAACGAATCTGGCGAATCGATCCAGATGCCCAACGATTCGATCAGCGTTGGTGATTTGGATCAAGACGGACAGCTGGACGTAATCTTGGTCAGTGAATACCAAATGCACGCATTCTATAGTGCTGACGAAGGTACTGATGGCAGTCGAATTCCAAATGATCTCGGCCGGACCTCGGCAGTCGCATCGGCCGATCTGAACGGCGACGGAACGGAAGATACCATCATGGCCACCAACCAAGGAGTGTACTGGCTGCCTGGCGGAGGCTTTGCCGAAACGGCTGCCTGGACGGCTATTTCCTCCGAAGCAACGATACGAATCATAGCGTCTGATCTAGATAACGATGGTGATCTGGATCTGATCGCCGAAGATTCGGAACTGGTGTGGTATCTCAATCAAGGTGGTTCGTTTGGTTCGCGACAAGTGATCGGGGCTGGCGGCTTTCAGCAACTGGACGTGGTCAGCGTTGATGGGGACACGTTGCCCGATGTGGTTGTTCGTCAATCCAATCAACTGCTAATGCACAGGAACTTGGGCAATGGTTCGTTTGCCGACGCCACGACCTGGCTGACACTCGATTCCAACGCGGAAAGTATCCTGATGGGCGATACGAATGCGGACGGTCTATCGGATGTCATCGTGCATTCCGTAACGGACGGTCTGTCTACACTGACACTGTATCGCAATGTGGACGGAGCGTTGCAGACAAGCGAATTTGCTTTGGAGACGGCGGAGTCGAACGCAATAATGGAAGATTTGGACCAAGATTCGTTCCTGGACATTGTGCTGTTGCAGGATGACCGAATAGCGGCGGCGTATGGCGATGGCAGTGGCATTTTCCTTCCCGCGCAGACGTTGTTCTTCAAAGACCTTTCGATTTCTGATGACCCAATGTTAGTCGACATGGATCATGACGGAGACCTTGACATCTTGCTGGCGAATGAACGCCGGTACTTTGAAAACATCGACGTTTGGCGTCAGCCCGCTGTTCCACACAACGTCCTTCCGGCAAACGTGTTGCCGTATCCTGGCCGCATCGATTCTCTTACGCAAGTTACATTGCAAGCAACTGACAATGGCGAAATTAACTTGTTGCTGACTTCGCCCAATAAATCGTGGGCGTACACGATCGATCCCACCTATCAGCGGTTCGACTTTAATCAAGACGCCTTGCTGGACAGTAGCGATGTGGATTTGCTTTATGCGGAAGCTGCAAATCAGGCGTTTGACCGACGACGTGACATGCGGTTCGATCTGACGGACGATCGATTGGTAGACCAAGCCGATCTGAGCGAATTGCTGACGGCGTTCGGTACGTCGTACGGTGATGTGGACGTGAACGGCGTCTTCGATTCCGCCGATTTGGTTCGCTTGTTCCAGGCTGGGAAATACGGAGATCCAGCCGCATTGGGATCGACGTTGTATTCGGAAGGTGACTGGAATCTAGACGGCAGATTTGATTCAAGTGACTTGGTGCTCGCTTTCCAATTTGGCAACTACACAACGGATGCTTCGCCCGCAGCGGTCGGACAAATGGCGGCTCGCCCGTTGACTTCGTCACTGACCAAGACAGAACTCGCGGAAGTGGCAAACCGCGACGAACGTGACTCGTTCTTCCGAGTCGACTGAATTGCAATTCACCCAGAAGCGAATCGAATGGGAATCTGCTAGACTATGCCGTTCGGCACGAACAGTAGATCTCAATTCGAAACGTTGGGCGAATCATGCTTGCGATCCGCGAATGGCAAAAGCGACTGTATTTCTTGGGCTATGTCTCTATTTTGTTCGCTGTGACAACGGTTTGTCAGGCGGACGATTTTCCAGAAATCTATAACAGTCCGGCGGAAGCGCAACTGCAGCCGATGCCGGCTTCGCAAGCGGCCGCCACTATGCAATTGCCCGACGGATTTCATGCCACCGTTTTTGCCGCCGAACCCGATGTCCAAAATCCCATCGGCATGGCGTGGGACGAACTTGGCCGCATGTGGGTGGCCGAAAACTACACGTATTCAGATCGAAGTCAGCGGTTTGATTTAACGCTGAAGGATCGAGTGACCGTGTTGGAAGATACAGACCAAGACGGTACGGCCGATCGACGTACCGTCTTTACTGATCAAGTGCAGATGCTGACCAGCGTAGAAGTTGGCAAAGGTGGCGTATGGCTAATGTGTCCGCCGCAAGTTCTGTTTATCCCCGACGCCAATCAAGACTTGGTCCCCGATGGGCCAGCCCAAGTGGTCTTGGACGGTTTTGATGTGGCGCAAGACAACTACCACAACTTTGCCAACGGTTTGCGTTGGGGCCCCGATGGTTGGTTGTATGGTCGCTGCGGTCATTCTTGTCCTGGCAACTTGGGCGTTCCGGGAACGCCTGCGGAACAGCGCATTCCCATTGACGGCGGCATGTGGCGCTATCATCCTGATCGCCACGTGGTGGAAGTTTTGTGTCACGGCACCACAAATCCTTGGGGCCATGACTGGGACGCCAACGGTGAATTGTTCTTCATCAACACCGTGATTGGCCACTTGTGGCACGTCATGCCGGGCGCCCACTTCCAGGAATCATTCGGCGAAAGCATGAATCCCGGAGTTTACGAACGCCTGGATATGATTGCGGACCACTATCACTTTGACACCAAAGGAACGTGGCAACAGAGTCGTGACGGGAAAGCCAATGACTTTGGCGGAGGTCACGCGCATGTTGGCATGTTGATCTATCAAGGTTGGCAGTGGCCCGAACAGTACCGCAATAAATTGTTCACTATCAATATGCATGGAATGCGAATCAACACCGAGCGGCTAGAACGGTTCGGCGCGGGGTATGTGGGTCGGCACGAACCAGATTTTCTGGTGTCGCAGGATCCGTTTTTTCGAGGCATCGATTTGACGACTTCGCCCAACGGTAGTGTTTTTCTGATCGACTGGAGCGATACTGGCGAATGTCACGAACACACCGGCGTTCATCGGACCAGCGGCCGTATTTTTCAGGTTCGCTACGGCCAACCATCGCCCACAGCGCAGGCACCGCAACACGTGTGGGCCAAACCCGCTTGCTTGGCCGCTGACACCGAGTTGGCACGGCTTTGGAAACGATACCAATCAAACCAGGTCACTCGATCTGAACTGCGAGCACTCTTGCAGCACGAAGATGAACATTTGCGAGTTTGGGCGGTGCGATTGCTGACCGATTTTTGGCCGCTGGATACGGTCACCGGTCCAGCGAAGCATTTTCAATATCCGGATGACCCAGAATCGATCGACGCGTTGATCGAGCTGGCTCAGCGAGATTCATCCGGGTTGGTACAGCTGACGCTGGCTTCGACACTGCAGCGTCTGCCTGTGGATCGGCGTTTGGAATTGGCGTTGCCTTTGGTGCAACGTCCGCAGTTTGCGAATGATCGAGATCTGCCCTTGTTGGTCTGGTTTGGTCTGATCCCCGTTGGTCAAGGCGATCCGCTGGGCCTAGCCGAACTGACAACCGATTGTCAGTGGCCGCAACTCACTCGCTGGATCACTCGCAACGTGGCCAGCCAAATCGAATCGCAGCCAGACGCGTTAGATCGCATTCTACAGATAGCCGCAACTAGTTCAGCAGATTCGAAGGAAGCGGTCGTGCGAGGCATGGTGGAAGCGTTTCAAGGGTGGCGTCGAGCGACCATGCCATCGTCTTGGCCTGCGTTCGAAAAAGAGTTGAATGACAACACGTTGGCAGCGGAAGTTCGAGACCTACGGTTGCTGTTTGGAGATGGTCGAGCGATCCGGCAAGTGCGTTCGGTGGCGTTGGATGGTGCGGCGGAGATTCCGGTTCGGCAGCAAGCACTTCAGACGTTGATTCACGCAAATCCGGATGATTTGCGTGATGTGTGTGAAACACTGCTGACTGTCCGAGTACTCAATGCCACGGCAGCGACAGGATTAGCAGGGTTTGATGATCCGAATATCGCCGACCTTTTGGTACGAAATTATCGCCGCTTCCAGCCGCAGGATCGGCCGACTGTAATTGAAATTTTGGTATCGCGTCAATCCTTCGCGAACCGGCTATTAGACGAATTGGGACGTTCTAACGGCGCCATTTCTGCAGCCGATTTAACCGCCGGGGACGCGCGGCAGATCCTGGCTTGGAACAACGCCGCGTTGAGTCGGAAATTGGCGGACGTATGGGGCGAAGTTCGCGAAACAACGACGGACAAGCGAGCTAAGATGACAACGTTGCGTCAGCAGCTGACGGCGGATTCGTTGGCAAATGCCGACTTGAGCCACGGTCGCCAATTGTTTGACAAGACGTGTGCTTCGTGCCATCGGCTCTACGGAAACGGACACAGTGTCGGGCCCGATTTGACTGGTTCGCAACGAATCAATTTGGATTATCTGCTGGAAAACATCGTGGATCCCAGCGCGGTCGTTTCCAAAGACTATCGACTGACTCGTTTGGAAATGAAGGATGGCCGCACCGTCAGCGGGCTGGTTGTTGCACGAAACGACAAGACAATGCGCATCCACACGCAGGCTCAAGGCGAATTGGCGTTTCCTGCGGAAGATATTGAACGAACCGAAGAGACTCGTGTGTCACTCATGCCCGACGGCTTGTTAGATCAAATGAGCGAAGTAGATATTCGCGATCTATTCGGGTATTTGATGCACCCGGTACAAGTAGAGTGACGGACGGAGTTTTTGGGAATGTACTGCCGCTACAGGCGGATTAGACAAACAGATAGATTGGGCGAAGAACATGAATTCAAAATTCGTTTGGCGAAAGCTTTTCCTGCTAATCATGCTGGTGGGCAATGTGCACCGCTTACACGCCGAGGAAGCTTATGTCGAAAATCCCGGCAGCGAAGGGAACGGCAATTTCGTGATCGGGCCGGAATATGAAACGCATCCAGATCTGACCGATCAAGGAAATCCGAAGGGCAAGCTGTTCGAATTTTCGATGCCGCTGGCTGAAAGTAACATCTTCAAAGGAGATGACGCCACGCTGGATGCTCGCAAGCCCGTTCGGGAAGCTCGTAAGATCTTTGTGTACATTCCAGCGGCGTATCAAGATGGTTCGAAGGCACCGATATTGGTGATGCATGATGGCCCGAGCCAGTTGGAATTGGTTCGCAACGCCTTGGACAATTTGACCATTTCCCAAGATCCCAATCGCAAGTTACCGGCGTTCGTTGCCATTTCCGTCCAGAACGGCGGAAACGACAGTAAGGGGAGTCAACGAGGATTGGAATATGACACTATGTCCGACCGGTTGGCTCGTTTCATTCATGACGAAGTCCTGCCGGCCGTGTTGGCAAATCAAGAAATTCGACAAGCATATCCGCATCTGACATTCACGGAAAATCCTTGGGGCCGAGGTGTCATGGGGTGCAGTTCCGGCGGCGCTGCGGCGCTGACGATGGGTTGGTTCCGGCCCGATTGGTTTCGACGCCTGATCACGTATTCGGGCACGTTTGTGGATCAACAAGACGATGATGCGGCCGAAGAAAAAGATTATCCGCTGGGTGCGTGGGAATATCATTCCAGCATGAAGTTGATTGAAACCAGCGAAAAGAAGCCCCTGCGGATTTTCTTGCATGTGTCCGAACACGACAATCGAGCGAACGATCCAGAAGAGACGTATCACAACTGGGTGATGGCCAATCGCCGCACCGCAGATGCGCTGAAGGCCAAAGGGTATGACTATCGGTTTGTCTACAGCAAAGCCAGTCGTCACTGTGACGGCAACGTGTTCCGGCACACGCTGGCTGACACATTGGTCTGGATGTGGCGAGGTTATCACGACGAGCCGTAAATCTCGCAGATACACCAGGATCGATTGTGGTGGTTGTAGCAGTTTAGTTCAAACCAGATCGTTGATTCGAATCAACACGTTGCTGCGCAAAGGCCACTCGCGTCAATGGTCCGGGGATTTCGAACAAACCGCAGGATTCTCCTGACAGTTCTTCTTTTCCGCAAGATTCGC
>JAGQOZ010000024.1 GCA_020426955.1 Planctomycetales bacterium | reverse complement strand
TCGGGCTAGGAAAAAGCGCAACTTCAAAACTTGCGCGTCGGGCTACTGAAATGAGTGACTGCATTCCTTAAGCACGTGCCAGTGGCCCGCCGGCTTAGTGGCAACTCGGATTCATTGTACAGAATCCGCCTGAATTCTCGGCCGCTGGTGTTCAGACAATTTTTGCAAAAAGTTCGGCTTGACGCCCGCATGTCTTGCCGTCAAACTCCGCCTCGCACATGGCAAGTTTATTGGGCTCATCATTCGAGTCACGGAGGATAATTCGATGAAGCGATTCGCCGCGATTGTATTTGGCGTTTTTGCATTAGCCGTTATTTATGGGTGTTCCAACAACGCTCCGCCAACCGAAACGGGCGACGATTCGTCTAATGCCACCGCTGCGGCGACGAATACCTTGTTGCCGAATACTCCCGAGCGGGCGGTCGAACAGTTCTTGTCAGTTCTTCGCAGTGGTGATAAGGCTGCGGCGATGAAGCTGATGACCAGTGAAGCGCAAGTGGCTTGTCAGACGCATGGACTGAATCTGGATCCTCCGGGAAGTCCTAATGCTGTATTCAAAATTGGTTCGCGTGAACTGGACGAAGTCATCGAACACCCAAGCCGCGAACAACAAATTGATGGCGAAGACGCACAGGTCTTCTGCACTTGGGAAGATGTAGACGAAGCGGGCGTTCGCCAAACCTATGCCATTGTGTGGTTGCTTGGCCAAGAACCGTCGGGTTGGGCCATCATGGGCATGGCCACAAAAGTCTTTCCCGACACTCCGGCACTGGTCCTGAATTTTGAAGACCCGGACGAACTGCTGCTCCGCCGAGAACAAGTGCGACAGGAATTAGTTCGCCGAGCGAATTCCGTGCAACAACGCATGGCAGCCGAAGACGGTACGGGTACGCTGCAGCGTTAATTCTAGCTCTCCCTTTCTCCAAGACATCTCTATTAGCGTGGAGACCTTCGAAGTGAATCTTCGTTGGGTCCGTCCAGGGGGCGGATCCAACGGGATTCTCTGCGTCCGCTTGCTGGCCACTCCTTTCCAGATCACTCGCAATGGATGAAATGACCAATCCTTTTCGTTGCGTTGTCCATCGACTTCGCCTGTCAATAGCTTTGGCCAAGGCAAGGCGTCTTAAGACGGTTTGATCGCTTTCGCGGCTGCGGTCAATTCAGCGTCATAGCCGTTTTTCATGACCGTTGACACGTCGGCGTTTTCGAGCTCTTGGACGGCTTGTCGCAATGGTTCGCGACCGGCGGTGCCTTCGTATTGCCAATATTCCATCACCGCGCTCAGGGCAATTCGAATGACGTTGGCTTGCCCCATCTCGTCCAACTGTTTGCCATCCACTTTTTCGATGGTCTGTTTGGGATTCAACATTTCGACTAGTAACGGAACGGCACGAGGATCTCCTTGCCGAGCGAGTCCAACGGCCGCATTGTAGCGAACCACGGCAACTGGATCATTTAGCATGGCAGCTAGTTGCGTCAGAGCTTCTTCACCACCAACCACGCCCAGCGAATAGGCTGCTGTGTAGCGCAGTTCGCTGACCAAGGCTTCCTTTTTCTGATTGCCACCTTGTTGCCGAGCGGCATCCACCAACGCGTCCACCAAGGCGTTCTTTGTTTGGCCCGCATGCAGGTCCAACGATCCATTTTCGATGCGCCTAGTCAGCGCAAAAATGGCGGCAATGCGCACGCCCACTTCGGCAAAATCGTTGTTCGTTTCCGCTGCCTTTAGAAGCGTGGGGATTCCTTCTGGAACTTGGAATGCGCTGAGCGCCAAGCAAAGGTATTGCCTTCGCTTGACATCACCATCTTCCAAGCCACCTTCTTTGATTTCCTTGTCCAAAATGTCAGCAATCGCCGTTGCTAATTCTGGCGATTGGCGAAGTTTTTCTGATTCCGTTGACGTGCTGGACAACATATTGGCCACGTCCAAAGCTTTCTGCCAGCTCCCCAAATGTTCCGCTTGTAGAGATTGAACCAGTTCGCGAGGATCAGTGGTACGATGGGCCAGCCAATTCACCAACATACAAGCCACCACGATAATGGTCACAATCACCAAAGGGATGACAAATAGCTGCATCAAAAAGCTGGCCGACGGCGGCTTTACAGGCGGCAGCTGTTCAGGAAGATGGGCCGAAGTAGGTTCCGTGGACGAAGACGGCTCCATGGTATAACTCCAATTTGATGGCCAACCGAACGAAAAGATGTTGGCTCGGTGACCAGCGGGATACGAGGCAAACGAATCAGCGACAAACAATCAAGACGTAGACTGGAACGTGCATGTACCGTTCCCAGGGCACGTTAGACACCAGTTGCCCACCGGCATTGGGGGCATTAGGCACGTGTCGCAAACCAATTAGAAAGTGTAAAACGACCGGGCGAGCCGTCAAGGCAGCCACGCAAGTTGTCAGAACGGTGGAAAATTTCGGAATCAATTGCCCCTTTGCGTTCCATTTGATTGTCATGATGTTGTTGGACCACACCTGTGCTTTGATGCCGCAAAATCTGGCGTTGGACGAAGCGCTGCTAGACGCGGCCGAGGCAAATGAATTAAGAACCGGAGTTCTGCGAATCTGGGAACCAAAGTCACCGGTGGTCGTTTTGGGGCGAGCTTCTCAGGCCGCCAGCGAAGTCCAGCTGAAATTCTGTCAAGCGAACCAGATTCCGGTTCTTCGCCGCTGTAGCGGTGGAGCAACCATTTTGGCCGGACCTGGTTGCTTGATGTACGCCGTCGTTTTGCCGAATTCGGTGATCGGGCCGGTCGCCATGCTGGACCAAGTCCATTCGTTTGTGCTGCAGCGTGTGGCCGCCGCCGTGGCCGACTGCGGTCGACGAGTGGAAATACAGGGAACCAGCGATCTGACCCACCATGGACGCAAGTTTTCTGGCAATAGTATGCGGAGCAAACGGAACTGGTTTTTGTACCACGGAACGTTGCTGTGCCAAGCCGATCTGGACTTGATTGCCCTGGCCCTGCGAACTCCCGCTCGCCAACCCCATTACCGTCAAGGCAGATCTCATTCGGAATTCTTGGTCAACCTAGACGTGGCGGTTGCGGATCTGCGCGAAACCCTGATTCGAAACTGGCAGCCATCGCAAACCACTACCGAATGGTGTTCGCATCGAATCGACCAGTTGGTTCAGCAAAAATATTCGCAGGAATCCTGGAACTTGCGGCGGTAGGCCGGACCAGTTGCGTTTGCTGGTGAAGTGCAAGCGAACAAAAAACGGCTAAACTATCTGGCAGTCGTGTGGCAGCATCTGCATAGTGGAGATTTCATGTTTTTTAGTTTTGATGGCATTGATGGTTCGGGCAAATCGACTCAGATCCAGCTGTTGCAAGGCTGGCTGATGACGCATGGCCATCAAGTGGAAATCTATCGCGATCCAGGATCGACGGAGCTGGGCGAAAAAGTCCGAACGATCTTGTTGGCCAAATCCGACATGCCGATTGGAGGCGTGGCCGAACTGATGCTGTACATGACCGCCCGAGCCCAATTGGTGGACCAGCTAATTCGACCCGCGCTGGAAGCGGGCAAGATGGTCATTGTGGATCGGTATCTGCTGGCCAGCTTGGCATATCAGGGCCATGCCGGTTCGAATTCTATCCAAAGTGTCCATCAAGTTGGACAAGTGGCTACGCAAGGTGTGCTACCGAGGCTTACTTTCTTGTTGGACATCGACCCTGACACCGCGTGGGCTCGGCTGAATCGAGAGCGGGATCGGATTGAAGAGCGAGGAAAAGCGTATTTGACCAAAGTTCGCGAAGGATTCTTGATGGAAGCGAAAAAACAGTCGGACCGCATTGTGGTGATCGACGCTTCGCAAGAAGTCAATCAAATCCATGAACAAATTGTGGCGGCAGCTAGAAATGTCCTGCTGGCGGAAAATCGTCTACCGACCGAAGGAGCCAAGCGATGAGCTGGTGTGGATTGCAGGGACATGACGCGGTTGTCGAACAATTTCGGCAATCGCTACGCCAACGCCGGTTGGCCAGCACCTTTCTGTTTGTGGGGCCTGCCGGGATAGGCAAGGCGACATTCGCCAGACGTTTGGCTCAATCACTGCAGTGCGAACGCAATCCAGAAACGGCCTTAGAACCGTGTAATGTTTGTCCCTCTTGCCAGCAATGTATGGCCGATTCGCATCCCGACATCCAGGCCATTGTCAAACCCAGCGAACGAGCGTTCATTCCCATCGACCTGTTTATTGGGCCCAAAGAAAATCGCATGCGAGAAGGCTTGTGCCATTGGGTATCGTTGCGGCCCGCTGCTGGCCGAAGGCGGATTGGGATCATTGAAGACGCTGATTTTCTAAATCAGGAAGGAGCTAACTGTCTACTCAAGACATTAGAAGAACCGCCGCCCAATTCGATTTTGATTTTGGTGGGGACCAGTGAGCAGCGTCAACTTCCCACCATTCGTTCTCGTTGCCAAGTGGTCCATTTTCGTTCGCTTGATCCTGCCTTCATTGCGGAGAAACTACTGACGCAATCTGAACTGGCCGATGCAGCCGAAGCCCATCTGCTGGCCGATCTAGCCGAAGGTTCGTTGGCACGAGCGTTGGCGTGGAGCGAACCGGCGATCAATCAATTTCGAAAGGAATTATGGAGCCGACTCGCTTCTCGCCGAATCGATTCGATTGCCTTGGCCAAATGGATCCAACAGTTTGTGGATGCGGCGGGCAAGGAAGCGCCCGTGCGTCGACAGCGGCTATTACGAGTCATCGAATTGTTTTTGTTTTTCTATCGCGAATGGCTGCAACATGGTGAAACGAATGGTTCGCATCGCTTGGGAGTCCATTTGGGGACGCTGGCGTACGATGCGGAATCACTGGCATTTTGCATCGAACGATGTATTGAGGCCGAGCATCAAGTTGCGGCCAACGCCAATCTGGCGACACTAATAGAAAGCTGGGTGGACGATCTGATTCATAGAATCACGGTCTAACACGGCGCTGATAGGCCAAGCGTGATTTCGCTGAAACTGGTGTGAACAGACTGGCGACGCAGTCCAATTTGGCGTTGGCGACAGCTTTATTCGCCTTGAACCGTGACAATGATCCTACGCCCAGCCGCTCGATTTCGATGTTCGCACAAGTAGATTCCTTGCCACGTTCCTACGGCTAACTGCCCGTCTGCAATGGGGACGCTGACGGAACTGCCCAGCAAGGAACTCTTGACATGCGCTGGCATATCGTCCGGCCCTTCCAGGGTGTGAATGAATGGCAAATCGTCCGGCGCAATCCGGTTCATGGCCGTTTCCATATCGATACGCACATCTGGGTCAGCGTTTTCGTTAATGGTAATGGAGGCCGACGTGTGAAGAATGAAGGCGTGAAAGAGACCCACCTTTAGCGAACGCATTTCCGGTACTGCGTCGGTAAGTTCACGCGTGATCAAATGGAAACCGCGTGCCTTCGGCGGAAGTTCGATACGTCTTTGGTACCATGTCATCTGGTTGTCCTGTCATAAAATCGAACATGCACTTTGCGTCACTTTGCCAATCAACAAAGTTTGCTTAATAAGATCTATTTGCCTGCGTCAATCAATGCAAACTTCGCCGAGTTTTTTTCGGTCGCAATTCTTCAAAAACGAATGCAAACTGTTGACTTTTGACTTGGTGAAGGAATAATCGTTTGTTCGCCAAGGGTACGGAATCACCAAGCTTGGTGCTGATTTAGCGATTTTCCCAGTCAAGTGAAAGACCACTATCTGGTTGATCTAATACGTTACGAGGCACAGGTAACGACCATTCATTTCTTTTGTAGCCGTTGGCTACGTGTTTGTGGAGGTATTTTTTTTCGATGCAACAGCAGAAAATTAACAACGTGTTCGAAGCAATTCTGAAGTACGGCCATGACGAAGACTTCAGTCCCACGGAGTCGGTTGAGTTTGAAGCGACTGACGCTCCCGCTGGTTCGGCCGAAAAGATTGAAATGTTGCGTTTGCGTGTTGAAAAAGGCATGCCGCTATGGCACACAGATGACCGAGCCGACTACTCTGGCTTGACCGGAGCAGTGCGACCTCGCGAGTAGCAAGATTTTTTTTCGACTTGCAGACGAAACGAACAAGAGGCACTCGGAAATCGAGTGCCTTTTTTCATTCGCCAGATTTCGCATCAAGCAGCCCGAATATCGACGTTCTTGTCGGTCGGCTTGGCTATCGCGGCTGCTTCCTCTGGGGTTAGTTCACGCCGCAGGATAAGCATGTCTGCTGGTGCCTGAATTCCAATACGAACTTTATCCCCGGAGACCTTAATCACCGTTACTTGAATGGAATCTCCCAGCTGAATGGCTTCGCTTTTCTTCCTTGAAAGCACCAACATTTCCTAAGTCTCCCTATTTCCCCAGCACTTGCCGCTCAGTTCGTTTGGAATCGATTTCGGTCGTGCATGCTTATCGGCCATGAAGCACCAGCGTTTCAAACCGTTCGCCATTCGCCCCATACAGGAAAACGGTGTTGGACGCTTGCTCCCAAATGGCCGTAAATTTGACGCTTCTTGGACCGTGCAGACAGAAATAGACAGCGCACGGCTTTGCCTTTCGTCGAATGATGGAATGCGTTATGGGAAATATGCCAACTTCTAATCGTTCGTATTCGCACAACTTTCGGTTTACATAATCCTTGACGGACGATAGTTCTTCCAATTCGCAAACAGCATTGTCCATAGACGACGGTAACCTCCGTTTTAACCATCTGTCCCAAGTCTCATCCGAGCCTCGATAGGCATTGCTTGGGGCAGAATTAGATATCGGCTACATCGCAGAAATCTTTTGTTGGTAAAACAGATAAACTGCGAGGCAAGGGAAGCGGGCGTCGAGTTGACCGGCATTGCCGGTATCGCCGGAATTCAGAATTTTTTGCTAACCCAAGCCATTCGAACCTCTCCGATTCGAGCGGTGGAACGAAGCGACGAACGACGAGTTGCGTCAAAGTCAGGTGGATTAGGCCGAAGCGTTACTTGCGGTTTTGCTTCGGAGCGGCTTTGGCAATTTGGCGGCCTCGGAAGATATCAAACGAAACGTATTTGGCCGATTCGATCGCTTCGTCTACGTCTTGATATCGCCGCTGCTGGTCCAACTGCAGTTTCCAGTAGATTTTGTGTTCGCTGTGCTGTTGCAAAATGACGTCACCACGGTCATTGCGAATTGTCGCGGTAACACGAGTTGGTATGACTTTGTGTTTGGCCAAGGCCGAATTTAATTCCATTCGAGCGTTGGGTGGTAAGTGCCCCCACAGCGTATTGAGACGAGCAAACCAGTCGGCAAACTGGCGATAGCGATGCACCATTACATCGGGTTCGCCATGAGGTCGCACCACATCCACTTCGTAAACCCAGACGTCGCTGGAAAGCGTTAACTTCATTGCGTCTGCATCAAATTCAGTGTCAAACGTCGGCTCGGCAGCAAAGCGAACCATCACATTAGATTGGTCGGGTTCGTACGCTTTAGTTGTCACGGCCACTTTGGCCACAAACTCTAACACATCGTCTTCGGATATCACGGCTTGTTCGTGCCGCCGCATATCAATCAAATGAAAGCGGTTGGCGATGGCATCGTGCACCGATATCTGTTGCTGGTTGTCCAGTAGTTCGTCATAAACTCGACTGCCATGAAAAATGGTCAGCGTTTCCGATACGGGCTGCTCTTGCCCTTGCTGAAACACCTTAGAAACGATGGCAAAATCCTGAGCATCCACTCCGGTAACCGTGCTCGCGAAAACCAAGATCCAAAAAATTATTCTCATGACAAAACGCCATATCTGGGTTTGTTGTTCCTGGCAGCCGTCGCCCAATGCTATCTACTTTGGCGACAAAGTGGTGTTGATTTTGGTTTAGCGGCCCAAGCCACTAGTCGTCAGGGTGTTTTTCGGACCTTGCGCCTTCCAATCACGCGGACTGTACTCCAACCGGCCTGACGCCGTCCAGGGCGATTCCGCTTATGGCGATTGCAACGCGCCACTACTTGTGATGCTTGTAGTGATTTCACGTGCTGTCGGTCTACTTGGTCATTCAGAACAAGCTATGATTGGGGCATGCCCCAGTCGGTACATGCCTGAATTTGTCCCGATGGTCGTCGTCGAAAATGGGAATTACGGAATTACAACTTAGGATCGGACTGTGTTTCAAATCAAACGTATTCTTGTCACTGGTGGCGCAGGATTCTTGGGTTCGCATTTGTGCGAACGCTTGGTGGACCAAGGCCACGACGTGATCTGCCTGGACAACTTCTTCACCAGCCAGAAGTCGAATGTCGACCACCTGCTGGGTCGGCCCAACTTCGAACTTGTCCGCCACGATGTCACGCAGCCAATTTGGCTGGAAGTGGATCAGATCTACAACTTGGCCTGCCCTGCTTCACCGGGCCACTACCAATACAATGCCATCAAAACCATCAAGACTTCGGTGCTGGGCGCCATCCATGTGTTGGGAATGGCCAAACGCTGTCGAGCGACCGTCTTGCAAGCTTCCACTAGCGAAGTTTACGGTGATCCCGAAGTTCATCCGCAGCCGGAATCGTACCGCGGCAACGTGAATCCGATCGGGCCTCGTGCGTGTTATGACGAAGGCAAACGCGCGGCCGAAACGCTGTTTATGGACTACCACCGCATGAACGGTGTGGATGTCCGAATTGTGCGAATTTTCAACACCTACGGGCCTCGCATGCACCCGTTTGATGGTCGAGTTATCTCGAATTTCATTCGTCAGGCTTTGGAAGGAGAAGACATCACCATCTTTGGCGACGGTTCGCAGACACGTTCGTTCTGCTATCGAGACGACTTGATTGACGGTTTTGTGCGAATGATGAATGGGCCGTCCGATTTTGTCGGGCCGGTGAATATTGGGAACCCGGGCGAGTTTACCATTGGCGAACTTGCTAAAATGGTCATCGAAATGACCGGATCGAAATCACAGATTGTGCATCGTCCCTTGCCCGCCGACGATCCTACTCGCCGCCGTCCCGACATCACGCTGGCCCAAGAGAAGCTCGGCTGGCAGCCGCAGATTCCGTTGGAAGACGGCTTGGCCAAGACCATTGACTGGTTTCGATCCATCAACCTGAACCATTACCGACCGCCCACGCCCAACTTCTAAACCGCTGGACCTGCCATCACGTTTCTACCGCATGTGTGCGATCCGGAGGTTGGGCACACTGTCAAATCGCATACTAGAAGGGATCATTCGATGCGTTGGCTGACTTCCGCAGTCTTGCTGCTAATTGCCGTTTCGCCCAGGTCCATTCTTGCGGATGAACCGGGCTGGAAATCGCTGTTCGACGGGAAGTCGCTAGATGGTTGGGAGCGAACCAATTTTGGTGGCGAAGGTGACGTCTACATCCAAGATCAGGCCATTGTGTTGGATTTTGGTTCGTCCTTGACCGGCATCACCTATACCGGGAAGCCGCTTCCCCAGGAATATGAACTTAGCCTAGAAGCCAAACGCATGGACGGGAACGACTTTTTCTGCGGGCTGACGTTCCCTGTTGAAAAATCGCATTGCAGTTTGATTATAGGAGGCTGGGGTGGCGCGATCGTTGGGCTCTCGAGCCTTGATGGTGCCGATGCGTCGGAAAATGAAACTCGGCAAGTGATCGCGTTCGAACCAGACCGTTGGTATCACGTGAAAGTTGCGGTGACTGCCAAACGAATTCAGGTTTGGTTGGACCAAAAGCAGATCATTTCGCAAGATATTCGCGGCGTAAAGCTTTCGATTCGGCCGGAAGTAGTGTTAAGCAAGCCGTTGGGCATTGCCACGTTTGACACGAAAGGTGCCATTCGTAAGATCCAGTATCGACCGCTGGCCAAATAGCTCGATTTCTGTGCGGTTCGCGACGTTTCTTGATGATCGGACCATTATTAAAAACGTGGCATCTTGGCGCTTCTCGCCCGGTCACGTTCCGCATAACCCTTACATGTCTAGCAGTCTGCACAAAGTCGGAAATGTTTGTCAGCTGGCTCGAGTGTTCCGATATCGTAGCGTAGGAAGAATTGAGGCGGTTTGCACAACGCAGAACCTAAACAGGAAGTAAGGGGAGAATAAGCCTTGGACAGGAAGAATTATTACGAATGGAGTTCCACGGAAACGGAGAACTTTGAAACGGACCGATCGTCCGGATTCAACTGGAATGTGTTTTTATTCGCGGTCGCCATCACGATGATCGCGGTCAACTGGGGATTCCTGCGTCCCGCATCTCGGCAACTGACCGATTTGAAACAGCAGGTGCTGGTTTTGGAAAAGACGGTTCACAAACTTTCCAAGCAGCATGGTTCGGCCGTGAAGGCTCTTGACTTGGTAGAAGTCCTCGCCCAACAAGGCAAGAGTGCGGATCAGGCAGCGGAGAACTTGGCCAAGATGGCAGATCTGCAATCACAGATTGACCAAAACGTTACCGGGTTGGCCCAGGCCCAAAACGTGCTGGCAGATTTGATTGATATGCGAGATCAGTTAGTGCGAAATGCACGCAGCACGGACGATGCGTTACACGCGTTGCAGCAAGGTCGACAGCTGCACAGCGAACTTGTCGGTGCCGCCAACGAAGCTTTGGAAGCAGATTCACTGGTACCTCAACTAGCCAATTTGCGAACCAAGCTATTCAAATCCATGACGCAGTTGGAAGAAGCATCCTACGTGGTCGAAGAAGCGCAAATGATCTACGACCAGTTAACCGCGATGGCTTCCACTACAGATCAGGCGTCTGACGTAGCGAGCGAATTAGAAGGATTGAACGAACGCCTCCTTCATGAAGGTTCGTACGTGGCCGACGCTCAGCACGCCCTGGATAACTTGGTCAGTCTCCGCGATCAATTGAAGAGCCAAGACTTGGAAATTGCCAAGTCGCAAGATGTGTTGTCTCAGTTTGTCCAATTAAAGGACGACGTACTGAAACAGGAAGCCGACTTGCCCAACGCCATCGAAGCCTTGGAATTGACGGCAGACATGCAAGACCAATTCCAAATGGCAACACATTCGTTTGATCAAATGCGACGTTGGATGAGCGACGTGGTGCTGATGGAACCAACGCTGAAGCGAGCGATGCAGTCGCTGGAACCCATCACGCAACTCGGTTCGCTCCGACGCATGGACCCCCAGGAATTGCGTCAAGCCGCGGCCTTTGTGATCAAGCAACGCAACCACAGCGGAGCAGAAATTGATTCCGCCACAGAAATTGCAACTCGACCGGTTGATGCCGAAGCTCACTAGTCAAAGTGTATGTCGCTTGCCTCCCGCAAGCACCTCGACTTCCTCGCTTCATTGATTGACCGAATCGGGCTTGTTCTCACCGACTACCGAGCTACCATTGGGGGCTCGGTAGTCTTTTTTTGGATGACGAACATGACCGCGTTTTGGGATTTTCTATACGAATCGGCAAGTCGTTCCCGCCAGCCGTTGCTATTAGGCGAAGGCACCTGCACTGCGCAAAACATCTTGGACTTAGCTGCCATCGCGCGAACCGAACTGGCCGCTTGTCGGCAACGTCGTATCGGCCTGCTGTTCCGTCCCGCCGCCGGCAGCTTGGCCGCATTGCGTTGGTTCGAAGCCGCCGAGGTAGATGTTTTCTTGATGGATGCTTCGCTCAGCGAATCCGCCGTTGCCCAGTTGGCCCATCAATTGCATCTGGCAGCAGTCGTTCGTACCCATCCGGAATCGGCTCACTTAACGTCGGATACCGATTCGACTTGGCAAGTTCAACCGTTTCCCTTTCAGGACGAAGCCAGCGGAAATAGTTCAGTCACCATTCTGACATCAGGAACGTCAGGTCAGCCCAAGGCCGCCACGCACACTTGGCCCAGTCTGGCTCGTCCCGTCAGAATCGCAAATTCGCCACATCAAACTTGGTTATTGACCTACCAACCTCATTTGTACGCCGGACTGCAAGTCTTGTTGCACTGTCTGCTGAACCACGCGTCGCTGGTTGTTTTGCCTGTGGCTGCTTCGCCGGAAGAGATTACCTTGCAGATGGTGACGCACCGAGTTCAATATGTTTCAGCCACGCCTTCCTATTGGCGTCGATTACTCTTGTTCGCACCGCGATCGCAGTTGGCTCGCACGCCGCTGCAACAGATCACGCTGGGCGGAGAAGTGGTGGATCAAGCAATTCTGGACGAACTGAAAAGCGTTTTTCCGAATACACGACTTGCCCATATCTATGCCACTACGGAACTAGGTCGGTGCTTTTCTGTCACAGACGGAATCGCCGGCTTTCCGGCTACACTGATCAGCGGGCCGTCGGCGGACGGAGTGGAGTTGCGAATTGTCGCGAACGAATTACAAGTTCGTTCGGCCAACGCCATGGCAGGTTACGACACCATTTCGAAGCAAGCGAATCGATGGACCGCGGACGGATGGTTTCAGACGGGCGATGTCGTCGAACTGGTAGGCGATCGCTACTACTTTGCGGGCCGTCAAACGGACATGATCAACACTGGCGGCAATAAGGTCTATCCTTTTCAGGTAGAACAAGTGATTCGCCAAGTCAGCGGTGTACGAGACGTGCGCGTCTTTGGTCAGGCATCGTCCATCGCGGGCGAATTGGTGGCGTGCCAAATTGTCTCACAGCCAGAACAGACGCCAGATGCACTACGCTCGGCCGTGTTGGCTCATTGCCGTCAACATTTGGAGCGATATCAAGTGCCGCGAATGATCGAATTTGTCGAACACATTGAATTGACGACGTCCGGTAAGACTCGCAGAACGTAAGCCGCCGCGTTATTCAATCGCGACTTATTTCCGGTTGTCAACGATACCGCCATTCATCATGGTCAGGGCTTTGATGTATCCGGCCGAATCTGCTGCAAGGAATTGGTCAGAAACAGCGAATTCGCAAACGAACGTTCTGCATCCTGCCAGCGACGAGCGTCCCATTGGGTGAAGCCGAGCTGGCATTGTTTGTTTGCTGTGGCCAGGCATTTCAGATCGTCCGCGCGCCACTGCCGAGGAAACTGTTGCGAATGTGCCGCTAAGTCGAAATGCTGAGCCTGCGCCAATTGGCCCAAATTTCGAAGGCCGGACTTGCGTTGCGAATTCAGCGTCCGCTGCATGTGTGTGGCAACTTCGCTGGTACCTGTGGCCACGAATCCCAGCGTCATGACGGCGCTATGTGTAACAATGCTCATACCGTCTGCTTTTCGATCGACATTTGTTCGCGCAAAGCCGTTGGGCGTGACAGAAAAAACGTGCCACGCGTGTGGAATTCCGCTGGTGGTAAGTGTTACCGCATGGTCGTTTGGCTGTGCCGGTGCTTGTGGGTTCGAGAACCAAATGCGGCAGGGGACAATCAAGCGACTGCGTTGCGTAGACCATTGCCAGACGTCGTTGCGAGTGGCGTGTTCCCAGCTCTGCTGTGCCGACTGATGTTCCGGGATACCACCCACCAACCACGGTTCGAAAAGCGTTAGTTCCCAGTTTAGAACCGCCCAATTTGATCGCCAGCGTCGCGCGGTGGCCGAATTCTCATGCAACGGCAACGGCGGTTCGACCCAGATGGCTCGCGCGCCACCAAAGCACGCCTGATACACCTCGAAGCGAAGTGCCGCATAGTGCGCCGCGGCGTTGGCTGAAATGGCCAACCAACCGTCGTTCTTGTTCAATTTTGTGGGCGAGAATTGTGCGGACGTCAGTAAAGCGATTTCGCGCATGCCGAAGTGGCCAGACGAATCGCAGCCAATAACGGGACGTCGACGGAAGTCTTTTTGACCCAGCACATCCATTGCAGCACGAATATACGTCGATCCCTTGTCGGCGAGATTGCGATCCACAAACCACGCGGCAATCGTATCATTCGCAAGATCGTGGCGATGCAAGTCATCCGGCTGTAACGCCACAACGCAACGCAGACCCAACGTGTCCATTTCGGCCAACGTCGCTTCGTCTGGAAACGAATCGACCGCCACCATGTTGAATCCGAGTTCGGCCAGCAGTTGCCATGGTTCGCCCTGATGCCGGATGACTCGAGGAAAAACCGGTTTCTGATCGATAATGGGTTGTTGGTTTTGCCATTGAATGTTGCTGGGAATACGCTGTTCCAGTGACGCGGTTTGAACAGAATCGTCGCGATGCCAATTTGTTGTCACTGCGTCTAACGGTACATTTCCTTGTTGTTGAATTTCTCCAATCCAAACCGTCGATCGTCCCACGCCCGTAAACGCGTTCAGCACCACCTGGTCAATGTAGGCTTCGCGGCTGTCAAAGTCGCGCCCATATTTGGCTCGCAATATCGGCAACAGCCGCTTCACTTTTTGTGGAAAGTTTTCTACCGTTAGGCGTTGCCATTCGCCGGCAGACTTGTAGCGATCACCCGGCACCAAGGTCTGGATCGGTTGACCGGTGTCCGCATCGCGTTGATGGGGAAAGGTAATGCGAGCGTACAGTTGCGGTCCGTCTTGAAACGACTGCACCCAGACACTGGCTTTCAAGTCGGGGATAACGTAGGCGGGGTCCAGGTCATGGGAATAGAGCAACTTGGTGCCGGCGCGAATCACAAAATCCAACCGTTCAACTTTCCCCTTGCCGTCCCGATTGACTCGGCGGTGCTTTAGAATGGCGGCTTGGCAGTCGGATTCGGCTGGTTGCCAATGAGGTGTTTCGTCATCAACTTGGCCATCGACCGAGCAGACCCCGGCTAGGGCAACAAATAGCGACAAAATCAGTCGCAATCGCGTCATCTCACTCTCGTGGGGGAAGGTTTTGTGTTTCCAAATGGCTCAGGTTGCGTGATATAAACATTCCCAAATCGTGGCTAGGGCAAATGTTGAGAAAAAACATCCCATCCGGCCGCACAAAGATTGGTCAAAAAATTGATAAGTCGTTAAAACAAAAGAAGTTACAGACAGAATTGGCCATTTGATCGAGGCTTGGCATTGCTAGTGCAATGAGTTGGAATCAATCACAAAGCCTCTCCAAACCAAGGAACTTCGCATGACTTCTCGAGTTGACCCGACGATTAGCAAATTGCCTAAAGACATGCAGGACTTGGCAGCTGCTGTGGCAGCCTTGCCGGTTGAACATCGTGAAAACGTGGAATCGCTTTTCCAACAAGTCGCCGACAGTACTCGCCGCCGTCAACGCATTTTGTCTTTGGTGCAAGAGGCGCTGAGTCAACTTCGGCTGGACATGAAGTACCTGCTATTCGATCTAGAAGCAACTCGACGCGAACGAGACGAATATCGCGACGCATTGGACCAAGGTGGTGACGAAGAATAGTCCATTTGTCATTCGCAATCCCTAACGACCGTATCACGCTCGCATTTACAGATCGAAGGACAACGACCATGCAAAATACAACTACCTCGGCTGTCAAACTTTCCCAAGAGCTACAGGCCTTTACGCAAGCGGTTCACAATCTGCCGAAAGAATATCAAGCAGTCTTGGAAGATGCTCTGCAACGAGTAACCGCAACACACGTTCGTCGCACGAAACTAATGAAGGCCGTGGACGAAGCCGTAACTGAATTGCGAACCAACGTGAAATTCCTCCAATTTGACCTAGAAGCAACTCGACAAGAACGTGACGAATTCAAAGCAGCGTTGGAAAGCCGAGGATTCTAGTCGCAAGAAATACGGGAGATTGAGGCTCCCGCCGAATAATCACAGCGTCTGACCGAAGCACGAACCGAGTTCACGGAAAACATTTACACAAACAATGCTCGGCACTCGGTTCCGTATTCGCTCGGCAGGAGCCTCGGTCTCCCAAAGCGGCAGGAGCCTCGGTCTCCCAAAGCGGCAGGAGCCTCGGTCTCCCAAAGCGGCTGGAGCCTCGGTCTCCCAAAGCGGCTGGAGCAGTGGTCGCCTTGGTTCGCTTCATTGTGAAACACTCAAAATTCGCTTAGGATAGTCGGATTGTTCGCGTGAAGTGTGGCACCCCATAGCGGGTATTGATATTCAGTCGTAAACTTCGTTCGTATTCGCCCCTTGTTGCCCTTAACCTGGAAAGCTTGACGTGAACCATGGTCGAGAGATCGGCTGAAGATTTCGCTCAACTCGCCTTCGACATGAACCTGCTTTCGCAGCGAGAGCTGGAGAGTGCGTGGTCGGAATTGGGCACCAGGAATGTGTCAGCGGAAGAATTGCAGCGAGTATTAGTGCGGCGTGAACTGTTGACCAACTACCAAGCCGACCGGCTGGCTCGCGGCGAAAAAACTGGCTATTTCTACGGTGATTATAAGGTTTTGTACCTGGTCGGCACCGGTTCGTTTGCTCGAGTTTATCGAGCGGTCCACAAAGATACCGGGAAAGTCGTGGCCGTCAAAGTGCTGCGGAAACGCTACATCGACGATCCCAAGAACGTCGAACAATTCATTCGCGAAGGAGAGATGGGCGCCAAGCTGCGTCATCCCAACATCGTTCCCATCTTTGAAGTGAGTTCCGGGCGCCGAGTCTATTACATGGTGATGGATTTTGTCGAAGGACGGAACTTGCGCGAATTTGTCCGAGTGCGTAAGAAGCTGAGCGTGGAAGAAGCGTTGAAGTTTACCACGGACATCGCGGCAGGGCTGGCCTACGCGGCCGAATTCGGCATTTGCCATCGCGATCTGAAGCTGTCCAACGTGTTGATGTCCAGCACGGGTCGAGCACAATTGGTGGACTTCGGCCTGGCGAATGTTGCCGACGACGATGATAACGCCAACCCCAGAACCATCGACTATGCCGGACTGGAACGAGCTACCGGGGTTCGTAAAGATGATTCGCGAAGTGACATCTACTTCACCGGCTGCATGTTCTACAACATGTTGACCGGTGTTCCGCCATTAGCCGACACCAAAGATCGTTCGCAACGCTTAAGCAAAACTCGGTTTGATGACATCAAGCCGGTCAACAAGATTGACCCCAGCCTGCCGCATCGGATTGTCAACATCGTCAACAAGGCTATGGAATTGGACGTGGCCAAACGCTATCAATCGGCGGCGGAACTCTTGGCTGACTTACAAGCCGCTGCTCGCCGCCTAAACACCAAAGACGGCGATGCTATTGAAGAGGGCAATGATCGGCCCGTGATGATCATTGATTCCAATCCGCAGTTTCAAGACTTGTTCCGCAAGAACTTGAAGAAGGTTGGGTATCGAGTGCTGGTGGTGAGCGACACAGAACGAGCGTTGCAGCGATTGGAAGGTGATACCAAGGCGGCAGATTGCGTGGTCTTCGGCTGTCACAGTTTAGGCAAACAAGGGCTGGAAGGCTTCAATCAATTCGCCAAGAACGAACAGACCAAGAATATTCCCGCGATCTTACTGTTGACCGAAAAGCAATCGCCCTACAAGCAAGCGGCTGACTTGGCCGAACATCGCGTCTGTGTCCAGATGCCGCTGAAAATGCGCGAATTCCGCGGCTTGCTGAAAAAGCTGGTCGGGACCGCTTCACAAGACTGATTCGGCACGTCCGTCTATCTGCACACCAGCTTGACTATCGGGGCGCACGCAACTTCAAAACGGGCTAGGAAAAAGCGCAAGTTGAAAAAGCGCAACCACGCCCAAATCTGCTTGGAAAAAAGATCAAGAAGTTTTGCCGCCGCTGCGCCATTCCTTCCAAACCAGCTGCGGAAAGACGATTGCGTCTTTGGCGTAACGTTTGGCTAATCGTTTGGGTTCGCTGCAAACGCGATGAATCCATTCCAGGCCGGTGCGTCGCATCCAAACCGGCGCTTGTGGTTTTTCGCCAGCCAGAAAATCGATCGTCGCGCCAACACATAACGCCACATCCGCTTCGATCTGTTGATAGAAGCGATGTACCCAAAGTTCTTGCTTCGGCGCGCCTAGGCCGACGACCAGCAGTTGGGGACGAACCGAGTTAATGCGATCCAAGATGGCTTGGTTTTCCGCGTCGTCTTTTTCGAATCCCATCGGCGGGCTGTAGGTGCCAATTACTTTGACGTTGGGCCACTGCGCATGAATTCGCTGTGCGGCACGATCCGCCACGCCGTCAGCTGCGCCCAACAGGTAAACCGTCAAAGTACGATTTTCTTGTTGCGTGAGTTCAAACAGCCGAGGAACTAACTCGGAGCCGGCCACCCGCTCCGGTAGTCCTCGGCCTAATAGCTTGGATGTCATGATTAGCGGAAAGCCGTCCGCCAATACCAAGTGGGCAACGTCATAGACGGCTTTCAGATCGTCACGTGATTGCAGCATCACGGTATGATCTACATTGGGCGTGACGACAAAACGGCAGTGGTCGGTGGGTGATTCCGTCCATGCCAGTACCTGACGAACGGCTTCGTCCATACGAAGCACGTCCATATCGACGCCAAAAAATCGAATTCGCTTGTTCATCGGTGCAGAGTCAACGCTTGTTTCGCAGGTCACGTTCATGGATGTTACAAAGCCAGTCGGTTTTCTGGAAGTAGGTTACCAGTGATGTATCGGTTTCAAGACACGTTCGAACCACGCCCCGCGAAAACCCTAATTGATCGGTCGCACGCTTTGCCGCCGATCACCATTCGAGCTGTCCGCTTCGCCCGAAGACGCTCGGCGATCGGTTGCTGGCGGACCACTGACGACTTGATCTTCTCTTCGACGTCCTGCGGAACGACCTTGCCGGTCGGACGCTCGTCGCCCAAAACTGGGACCAAACGCCCCGATCCATTGCATGGGAGACGATGCGAAGACAATGCCTAAGCCAATGATCAGTCCGCCAAACCAAGACGCCAAGGCAATGGTGATGCGTCCCGGTCCTACCGGTCCGTCGCTGGTTTCCGGCCCGCCAACTCGAGTGATCAAGCTGGTGGTGGTGGACGCGTTTTGCGTGGCTTTGGCGTTGGCCAGGGCCTGTCGAGCTTGTTTGACTTCCTCGGTGCGATGCGCCACTTCCGATTCAATCTGCGAGTATCCGCTGTGAATGACGGCAATCTCGTCCAAGCGTTTTTGTGATTCGTTCAATTGGGACCGTTGCGAATCGATCAACGCGTTGGTTACCTTGATTTCGGACTGAATGCTGCGGATGGCAGACGCAATTTCGGAACTCAGCTTTTCACGAATTTCCTGTTCGCCTTTCTTGGCAGCGATCACGGCTGGATGCTGGGCGCTCATGGAACCGGATAGTTCAGCCACCTTTAGTTGCGAATCGACCAATCCGTCTTTCAAGCGTCGCAGGCCCGGTTGTGCGTCCAGCAACCGATTGGGCGTGGCCATGAACATGGCCGAATCGTCTTTGGCGGCGTGCAAGATCTCCAGCAAGTTTTGCTGAGCGATGATATTCGCTTCATTCGATCGAATGTCTGTTTTGATTTGGCTGATTTGGCGACGCAAACTACTGTCGCCCGAAGCCTGCGGACCAAGGCTCTTTAGTTCGCCCAGATCCTTTCCCACGGTTCGTTCAATGGCCGCCAGCTTTTTAGTGGCGTCCGCCAAATTCTGTTCGGTCAGCTTCAGTTTGCCGGTCAGCTCCGACAAAATACTGGCCGCTTGTTGCGAACGTACTTCCTTCAGACGCACGTCCAGTTGATCACACATGGCTTGATTTAAGGCCACGGCCAACTCTGGCGTTTTGGCTTCTACGGACAAGTAGATCACTTCGCTTTTGCCCAGTTCGGACCCGTCGGGCGGAGAAATGCGAAGCTTGTCCATGACCGCATTGACTTCGCCATCGGACGGCCATTTGCTGAGTCGCAGCAATGTTTTGGGCGGCCCCATCTGCTCTAACGCGCGGCGAACCACAGTGCGATTCCGGGCGACTTCAATTACTGTCTCTTGAGCCGCTTTGCGCGAATCCGTGTCCAAGAAACGCCCGGTGCGATTGGTGTCCGTAATCACTTCGTCGCGGACCGATAACGCTTGCCAAGCCAACCAAGACGGTGACCGAATTGCCGCGTAAAGCGTTCCGAGACATCCGCAAATGATCGCCGGCGCCAAAATCATGAGCCGACGTTTGAGCAGTTCTTCCAACAAATGGGCAAAGGGTTGTGGCGATTGCATCCTGTATGACCTGACTAGCTAGATTGCCGTAGCATCACGCCCTGGCGGCGTTCGAAAACAACGGTTGCGCAGCAAGTATAGGATGTGGTTCGAAGGCTGCACCGAACTGCGTCATGGACACGGACGCCCAGACACGTCGAAAAAGGCCACCAACAATGTCTGGACGGAAGATGTTGCGTTTGCCGGTTGTGCTGACCGGTTCGCTAGTGCCTTGTTTGCGAAGCCTGTATGCGTAACGGCCGAGTCATCGGTACAATCTCCGCTTGGGTGTCGTTCTTGCGAATTCCCTTTTACTCGTCAAGGAAAAACAAAAATGGGTCTACTGAAAGAATTCCGCGAATTTGCCATGCGAGGTAGCGTGGTGGACATGGCCGTAGGTGTCGTCATTGGCGGCGCTTTTGGCAAAATCGTCAGCTCGTTTGTGGATAACATCATCATGCCGCCGTTGAACTTGTTGGTAGCCAAATACGGCGTCAACTTTAGTGAACTGGCATTCAAAGTGAACACCATGGCGCCCACCATGGAAGACGGTCAGATGGTGAAGGAGGCCGATGGTACGATCAAGCTTTCGCAGCAGCCGTATCCCATATTGAACTACGGACCGCTGATACAAACGGTCATCGACTTTGTCTTGATTGCGGCGGCCATCTTTTTAGCCATCAAGCTGATGAATTCTGCGGCTGCTAGGTTTGAAAAGCAGAAGGAAGAAGCTCCGGCAGCCCCGCCAGAAGACATCCAATTGTTACGCGAAATTCGCGACTCGTTGAAAACGCGTTGATCAGTACGTTGCGTATTACAGCATTGTCGGCAAGCTCGGCTCCGTGAGTCGAGCTTGTGCTCTTCTTCGTCAGATCATCGATACAGCGAGGTTCGCACCATGTTTATGCCTCCCGACGCAACCAGGAACATAAACAGTGCTAACCACACAAACGCCTGCGGAACCGGTTCGGGTACGGCGGTCGAACGCGGCCGTGCGACACATTCCAACTTCCACCCATCGAAGCGTCTACACTGGAGATTTGCTGACTCCATCGAATCGGTCCACCATGGTTCGTTGGCCAAGTAGTCGGACCAGTCGTCCGTCACCGGGATAGAACGCAAGGGTGCTTCGTCTTGATCGAGGTGTTGCCAGACGGTTGGTTCGAACGCGGATCGAAAATCGAAGGTACCAAACGTCCAGTTCGCCACAAGCGGCGTCGATTCGGCAGACGGAATTCGTCCAGTCGATCGTGGATTACGAAAGAAGATGCCTTCGTCTATCAACGTGGGAGCCGTACTGTGGAACGAACCGATTCGCCCAGCAGTCGGCGCCGGCCAATCCCATTTCATTCGCCCAAACGGCATGGCTCGCTCCGCCGCCGGAACTGTTGCGACCAATGCCGGACTTGCCCGTTCTGTGGCTTGCTTCGCTTGCGGTCGTACAAATGTGGTTACGTGGCGAGTAGTCGCGGTCGCCTCCAGTACGTTGGTATTCAACCCAAAACGTTCTCGCTGAAAGCGGACGTTGGCCAGTGTCAACAGAATGATGACAACCGCGATAACTCGGCGGAAATCGGAACTCATGTATCAAATTTGGGGCATGGTTAGCGAGACAATTTCGGAATTGAACGTCACTGGAAGCCTACGCTGCGGAAAACCGCGTACGTTGCGTGGAGATTCCGAATAGCCCGATTGTCGGCGTTGAAATCCGCACAGTCCATGCAGGTGATTTAAAGAGTTTGGCCTGCACTGGAAACGGGCAAGGCATGGGAGGTTTAGGGAAATGTGTTAACAAGGGGAGAGTGGGAAAGACGATACAGAAGCGTGAGCTAAGTAGTTTAGCTCGACTGAAGCAATTCGGTCCTGTATGCGCCGTCGCCAACGATGTTAGAACGATGCGAGGCCGGGGGATTGAGTGTTCAGTAGTGTCTTTTTCCAATTTGGAATCTGGGAACAGCAAAAGGAACCCTCCCATGAAATCGCGTATTGCTGCACCGGCGTTGGTAGCTCTGAGCCTGCTTTTCTTGAGCAGTGGCAGCGCTAATGCTGGTCTATTCTCCGGTGGCTGTGGCTGCGAACCCGCTTGCGGCGCGCCGGCTGTTATTTGGGGCACGTGTTGTGCTCCGACACCATCTTGGTGTGACTGTTCACCTTGTGGATCGTCCTGTCGACCGGGACTTGGTCTGCTGAAAGGCTTGTTCAGCCGCTGCAAGTCGTCTTCGTGCTGCGAAGTCGAAGCCTCTTGTGGTTGCGAAGTTATTTCCGATTGTGGCTGCAGCGCCGCTCCTTCTTGCGGTTGCGAACCAGCTGCGGTTGATTGTGGTTGCAGTGCTGCTCCTTCTTGTGGATGCGAACCAGCGGCAGTTGATTGTGGCTGCAGTGCCGCTCCTTCTTGCGGTTGCGACGCTGCTCCTTGCTGCGGTCCAAAGCGATGTGGCTTGGGATTGTTCAAGAAGCTGTTCAGCAAGCGATCTTGCGGATCGTGCTACTCGGCACCATCTTGCGGTTGCGAACCAAGCTGTGGCGTCAGCTACGAACCATCTTGCGGTTGCAACTAGTACCGCAAAAAAAATCGTCCGGCTCCGGGCGTACCTGTTGTGTGGGCGCCCCGAAGCGACGATTCTTTGAACGAGGCCCTTGGGAATCCCGAGGGCTTTTTTCATGCGCCTTCACCCTGGATTTGTCTCGTTGCTTGCATACGGATTCGCCCAGGGCTAAAGTTGGGAGAATCATCTAAATTGTCTTGGATCTTTTCGTTTCGAGGTAGGGCGTGGACGCGGATCATTCGAATAAGCATTTTTTGGTTCGCACCATTGTCACCGTATTGGCATCCATCGCTGCCTGCATCAGCGGTTGGTTGGCGTGGCATTCTTTGTTTGACCCAGAAGCCGTTGTGGCTGCTTGCGGAACGGCATCGGGCTGTAACGAAGTCTTGGCCAGCCGTTGGTCGGTGTGGTTTGGATTGCCCGTTTCTTTGCCCGCCAGCCTGATCTATCTGACATTGGCCGGCATCGCTGGCCCGTGGGGACCGTGGACCGCGAATCGTCGTTGGTGGGCGCATGCGTTGTCGGCAACCATTGCCTTATCTGTGTTATGGTTTGTGGGGCTGCAGGTTTTCCTGTTACACGCGTATTGCAAGTTGTGTCTTAGCGTGCACGCTTGTGGTTTGGCAATCGGACTGGTTTGGCTGGGCAGCGCGTGGCAACGCACCAGAACTAGGCCCAAATCAGAAACGCCACCCAGTGTTTTTGCGACGGCAGGTTCCGCTGCGGAAACCATCACCCCAGTCGCCTATTCACGCCAGCTTTTGTTGGCAGCGGTCAGTTGTGGATTCATTTTGTTGGCCGGACAGTTGGCTTCCAAGGGACCGGATTCGCACGTAGTGACCGAAATCGCTTTGGCAGACACGGAAGTGATGAATTCGGAAGAACCGGCTGTTTCGCCGCGCATCGATTCTACACCATCACCTGCGGGAACGAATTCACCATTCGACTCGTCGGCAGCTCGCGTGTCAAAGGAATCGAATTCTTCGTCAACGACCACGGTCTGGAAACCCGAAGTGGCACCCGTAACCCAGCCACGCATTGTTCCACTGGCTGGTGGCGTGATGAAAGTTCCGGTGCATTTATTTCCTCACCTTGGACCGGACGATGCAGAATTGGTGGCCATGGAGCTGTTTGACTATACGTGCAAAAGCTGTCGCGAGACGTCTAAACTGATTGATGAAGCCGTACAGCATTACAATGGTCGACTCCTGGTCTTAGTGGTTCCCAGTCCCATGCACCGCGACTGCAATGGCCACATGAAAGCAGAATTCAAAGATCATCCGCTGGCCTGCGAATACGCTCGATTGGCCATGGCCGTCTGGAAGGCCAAGCCAACTGCCTTTGCTGAATTTCACCAGATCATGATGAAAGACGAAAAAGTACCGTTGCCGGATACCGCCAAGCAATTAGCAATCAACTTGGTCGGCGAAGATGCGCTAAGGACGGCTTACCAAAATCCACAAGTGATGCAGCCCGTGCAAGTGGGAACCAAGACATACGGTTTGGTGGGCGGAGGCATCATGCCCAAAATGATCTTTCGAACGAAGCAGATTATGCAAGGTCGGCCTCGAAATCTGCCCGCGCTATTAGAAGTTATGGAGCGAAATCTGTGATCGTTCGCGAATAGCAGTCTTT
>JAGQOZ010000249.1 GCA_020426955.1 Planctomycetales bacterium | reverse complement strand
GGATAATGCCGAAGCAAAGATTCGGCGTGTCACAGATCAATTGCGAACTCAATTTCCCGATGCAGATACCATGTATGCTGCTGACGCCAACGACGTCTTGGGACACATTTATCAGCTTCGCAATCAAGTGGAGGAAGCGAGAAGTTGTTATCACCGCGCGCTGGAACTTGCCAATGAATCTCGCATGAACGTCGATCTACTGCGGCAAACCGTTTCGAACAATCTTTGCGGGCTGGACATGATGTCCGGCGACTACGACAAAGCGATCCAGGGGTTCCAACAGCATATTGAAATGTTGAAGGCACAACTGGGCGACGAACACATGCAGGTAATCGTCTCGCAGGCGAATCTTGCGCATGCCTTTCTGCAAAATGGAGACTCGGATCGTTGCATCGAATTGTTGGTAGAGGCCATCCAGCAAAGTAAGCGGCGTAATGGTCCGTTGCATCCGGTAACCATTCGTGTCGAAGTCAATTTGGCTGGAGTCTATCATCAAGTCGGCGACATCAAGAATGCGGCCGAATTGAGTCTCCAAGTGGCAACGAAATTGAAGAAAGCGATTCAGATTCATGATGTTGCACTGATTGACCAATTGTCCGGTCTAGGCGTTGTGCTCGGTTTGAGCGGGATGCCGGAAATGGCGCTGCAAGTGTTAGATGCGGCCGCCGTTAGTAGCGCAAAGACACGAGGCCCGCAGCATGCCGATACACTTGTGATTAAAGCCAAGGCTGCTCGGTTTTGCCAGTTGTTGGGGCAGATGGCCGAGTCAAAAAACAGATTAGAATCGGTTGTTCCTCAAATGAACGACTGTCCCGACGTTCCAATTGCGGAACGAACGGTGGCAGCCAATAACTTGGCGCTCGCCAGGTTTCAAACGGGTGATCCTCAGGCCGCACTTCAGATCTTGCAAGCTGTCTTGCCGGAAATGGAAGAAGAATTTGGTGTGCAACATGACAACTGGTTGTCAGCCGCCGGGACGTTGCAATGGATCTATCTGCAGCTCGGTGAATTCGAACTAGCAATCCAGCATTCTCGCAAAATGCTACCGGTGCTGGAGCAAAAGCAAAGAAATTCGCAAGAACTGGAACTGGTCAAAACCGGATTGTTCGAAGCACTGGTCGAAATGGGCGAATATAACGACGCGTTCGCTCCACTCCAGAAAATCGCAGAAAGCTCCAGGCCTGAATCAGCCAACTATTGGCGGATCACCAGTTTAATGGGGACCTGCCATTGGAAGCTGGGACGCCATGCCGAAGCTGACGAATGCTTGTCACAAGCCGCTGCCGGACTGGAATCGCTACGTGACAAACTTCCGACTTACTTGACTTGGTGGGCAGATCGAGCGACAGCGCGCCTGACGCAATTTCGCCAACAGGTTCCACTAGTTGATCCGCCAGATACCGAGTAGCATTTCGCGGTTATCAGTCCGCATGAAATGCATCACTCGGCTAGCCGTCTATTGCGTTGACCGTCAACTTGGTTATTTCGTCCACCAATTTTGTTCGTAACCAAAGCGGTAAACGCATGACGCCTCGGTCGCTGACGATCTGAAATTTCGGACAGATGTGGTAACGTACAAGTTGCTGCTGTTGGACTTCAAACACGCCGATCGTATGCCGCAATGCATCAGCGGAAGCGACGTCTTTTTGGCTGTCATGGCGAAGGTCAAAGACTGGCAGCTCGCCGTGAACGATCTCGGTAGCCTGTCGTCGCAGTTCTTCAAACCCGCCAGCGAATTTGGCTAACGTTTGGTGCAAAAACATCAAGAACAGCGAATTCGCTTGGAACGTCTCGGGGCGGATGTCATGTGGCTCGGCGGTCAATTCACCCAGAATTCCTTCGCCGGGAATCCCTTTTTCGAAACCATCGTCCAGCGGAACTAAGGACAAGAAATTCAGCGTCTGACCATCTCGTTGAACAGAATAAATGACAACGCCGGCTGCGTCGAACGGTTCCATCGTGATCGCCTTGTGGATCTTAAGATTCGGATGTACACGAGGTTTGCGGAGCATGAATACTGGGGTCAGGGTACTTTCCTGGCCGATCGTCCTGATAAAACTGGTCCAAGACGCGGTTCCAGTCGGCTTGGTTGGCCACTTTGACAAACTGCTCGCGAATCAGCAGTCCATCGGGGTGCAGGGCCGAGTACTTGATGCCGAACTTTCTCATTTGTGGACCGCAGCGATGCTGATAAATCTGCTCCGCCAAACGGTAGTGTTCACGCAAAACGTCTCGCTGTTCGTGTACTGATGGCGGTGCGGGCAACGGTTCATCTCGCATTAAGGCGGCCGCTTGCTGAAAGATCCACGGGTTGCCAATGGCTCCTCGAGCGATCGTGACGCCATTGATTCCCGTTTGCTGCATCATGTCGACACAGTCCTGTGCGGTAAACAAATCACCACTCCCCAGAATCACATGCTCGCCCACATGTTGTTTGACTTCGCGAAGAAAACTCCAGCGACTGGGACCAATGTAACGCTGCTCGACGGTTCGGCCGTGCACCGTAATCGCACTGACGCCCGCAGCAAACGCGCCGTCCAAGATCTGGAAAAAATGATCGCGACTTTCTTGGCTGTCATCGATCCCTCGACGCATCTTCACCGTCACCGGAATATGGCCGGGCACTGCGTCACGAGTCCGTTGAACAATCTCCAACGCCACATCAGGTTGGCTCAAATGGTAGCCACCTCGGCAACGCCCCAGCACTTTCTTCACTGGGCAGCCAAAATTGATATCAATGATGTCAAAGCCCGCTTCGGCCAAACGCACCGCGCCCTGAGCAAATTGTTCCGGTTCGGCCCCCATCAACTGTCCGCCGACAGGATGCTCTTCCGGTTCGATATGCAGAAAGTGTTGATTTCGCTTTCGATTCTCTTTCACCGTCACCAAGAATTGGTCCAACATCACTTCACAAAGAGTGTACGAAGCACCATGCCGGCGAGCGATCACGCGCATGGGCGAATCGCTGTACCCCGACAACGCTGCCTGGACGCATGCGAATCCAATACGAACCGAGCCAATCTCTAAATTCCAAAATCGGTCGGATGCTAGTGAAGGCAAATTTGGCACTTTACGTCGTCTCGTTGTTGCGAATGTTACGGTTGCCTAGTGGTGATAGCCGCAGAAAAGTCGGTTTTGACTGCAGTGTTCCGCGTTGGCGGACGATACCACTTATTAGAAACATCACTGGCGTCCGGTTGAAGGCCGGTTCGCATAGATTTGAATACTTGTCAGTCGAAAGATTGGCAGTTTTGATAGACCACGCGGCTACCTGCCCCGGCCGCGTGGTCTTTTTGTTTGCGCTTTCTAGCTGAAGGGAACGCGTGGGTGGGGTCGATGTAGTCAAAGAGACTGGACTGCATTGAGAGATGGATCGAGCGTTGCCCATGGAAATAGCGAAGCAAGTTCTGATAGAAAACTGGCCGCTATTTGCGTTTATTGGCGCCACTTTGTTCATTTGGATGCTGGCTCGGTTTCCTGTTCAAGACCATTCGCATCCTTATGAGAAACGAGTGTCGGTGTTGACGCAAGCGGAACAACGTTTGTTCGCGTCGCTGATGGGGGCCTTGCCGGGTGATTTGGTGGTGCTGGCCAAAGTTCGGTTGGCAGATGTCATCCGAGTGAAATCGGAGGCGTCCGGTCGGCAGTCGTGGCAAAACCGAATTAACTCGAAGACAGTTTCCTTTGTCATCTGCGATCGGCAGCATGTCGAACCCTTGGTGGTGATCGAAGTGGCAGCCTATGCGCGTCGAGCCGAGCAGAAAGACAGCCGAGACGAATTCTTGGACCAGGCGCTCGCCTCCGCGAACTTGCCTTGGGTGCGATTCGACGAAGCAAGCCATTACGCTCGGCATGAAATCGAAGAGCGCGTATTTCCGCTGCTGGCAGACACGGTGGACCGCTTGGTTCGCTCGGAGCCAGCATTCGCCAAACGAACCAAGTCGCGTCGCGTCCGTCGCCGACCGTAATCGCAGCGAATTGCCCAATCCGTTCTGTAGTCCGCGTATTCTAACGTTGGGCTTCCCGTGACGTTATACTGTTGCCGTACCTTGTCAACGGAAACCTGAATTCTCGGGAGAAGCAGCGATGTGGCGATTTGTGTTTTCCAGCCTCGTAATGGTTGGAGTGTGTCTGTCTGTGTCGGTAACCAGTGCTCAAGAGATTCGGCACTCATTCTTGGGCGTGGGCAAAGCTAATCGTTCGGTCATTGTTGGCGAAGACGGCAGCGTGAAATGGAAAATCGATTTGCCTGCCAGTGATGGTTGGGTCCAGCCAAATGGCAATGTCTTGTTGGCGGTCTATCCTTGCGATGCGTATCCCAAGGGCGGCGTGGCAGAAATTGACCGAGACACTAAGGAAACGTTGTTCAGCTATCAGGGGCAACAGGACGAAATCAGCTCCGTGCAATCGCTCGGAGACGGAACCTATCTGGTAGCCGAACTGGGTCCAAAGCCACAAGCGATCGTGATTAATCGCCAAGGCAAAGTGTTGCAGAGCATGCCGCTGGCGTGTCAAAAAGAAAATTCGCACATGCAGACTCGGATGTTGCGACGCTTGCCTAACGGCAACTATATCGCTCCGCACCTGCTGGATTTTGCTGTGAAGGAATATGATCCGAAGACTGGCAATGTGTTGAGTTCGTTCGCTACGGATGATCGAGGTCGCGAGAAGCGTGACTGGCCGTTCACTGCGATTCGACTGTCCAACGGAAACACGGTCATCGGGTGTACGAACGGAAACCGAGTGATCGAAGTGAACGCCGACGGAAAAATCGTCTGGAAAGTAGATAATGACGATTTGGGCGAACCGCTTATCGACGATGCTTGCGGAGTGCAACGTCTACCGAACGGCAACACCGTTATCACCAGCTACCACGCGGCGGGCGATGCGGTCAAATTGATCGAAGTGACCGCTGACAAGAAAATCGTCTGGCGGTTTAACGGCATGGACGCCGGTTTTCATCACTTCCAGATTCTAACCACCAACGGTGAACCGGTGGAAAACGACCTCCGGTAGTTACAAATTGCCTGGCGTCGCAAGCCGTGCTAAACGCCATCAAACGCTTGACACAATTCCGCATACCGACCTGGCTGCGCAATCAATTCGCGATGCGAACCACGTTGGATAATTCGGCCATTGTCCAATACCAACACCAAATCGGCATTGCGAATCGTGCTCAGCCGATGAGCGACCACAAAACTGGTTCGCCCCGCCAGCAACCTTTGCAAAGCATGCTGCAAACGAGCTTCCGTGATGGTATCGACGGCGCTGGTCGCTTCGTCCAGGATCAGCAGCCGAGGATCCGCCAGCAGCGCGCGAGCAAAACAGATTAACTGTCGCTGCCCCAGAGACAACTTGCCGCCTCGTTCACCCACTTCCGTTTGCAGGCCCTTGGGCAAACCGTTCACCAGATCAGCACAATCAAGTTGTGCCAGTGTTTGGTGAATATCTGATTCCGGCGCGTCGGGGCGGCTGATGCGAATATTGTCCAGCACCGTACCGGTAAACAGAAAATTGTTCTGCAAGACAATTGCCAATTGATCTGTCAGCGAATCCGCCGTGATGTCGCGAATATCGTAGCCGTCTAGCAAAATTCGGCCTTGCTGCGGCAGATAGAAACGAGCCAACAGATTCATCATCGAACTCTTGCCACTCCCCGTTTCGCCGACCAAAGCTACGGTTTGTCCCGGTTCGACACGAAACGAAATGTCGTGCAACACCGGACGCTCAGGTTCGTAGGCGAATTGCACGTCCTGAAATTCTACTCGTCCTTCCAGCCGAGGCAGTGCAACGGCATTCGGCGAATCAGACCAAGTGGGTGGCGAATCCAACAGCGCGAATACTCGTTCTGCTCCGGCCATTGCCGTTAACGCTTGGTTGTATTGGTTTCCCAAGATCTGAATGGGACTGAAAAAGATGTTGGCCAAAAAGAAAAACTGAATCAAATCGCCAATCGGCATTTGCACGGACGGCGATAATGCTCGATAACCACCCAGCAACAACAACGCCGCCACAAAGACTTGGCTGTTCAGCTCCAGTAACGGCACAAATGCACCTGACGTTTTGGCCGCAAACATGTTGAATTCGGCGTGATCGGTGACCAAGTCTTGGAACAGTTGAGCGTTCTTTTTTTCGCGAGCAAACCCTTGGGTGACTCGGATGCCGGCCACCGATTCGGCAATCGTCCCGGTGACTCGGCTAAAACTCTCTTGCATCTGTCGATACGCCAAACTCAACCGACTGCGGAACATCAGATTGATGCCCCACAGCACGGGTGCCATGGCGACGATCACCAGAAATAAAACCACGTCGTAATACAGCATGAACAGTGATGCCACCAGCATTTGACCAGCGCCCACCATGCTGACGAACAAAACGTCTTGGACGCCAATCCGCATCGCTTCACAATCCGATGTCACTCGACTGATCACTCGACCAATCTTCGTCCGATTGAAATAACTCATCGGCATCGCTTGCAAATGAGCGAAAACTTCGTTTCGCAGATCGTGAATGACCGCTTCGCCCAGTTCTAGTGCCAATCGATAGCGAAAGTGAAACGTAACTTGCGTCCACAAGCCCAGTAGCAACACGGCCATACCGGCTGCCGCCAGTTGCCAAAGCGGCGCGCCACGACTAATGGGACCATTGATGACAGCGCCGATGGACCAAGCGACCAGCGGCAACTGAACGCAGCGGAGTAAAACGCACGTAATCAGCCAATTGCGTTTGGTAGCGTGCGGTTGCATGTAGCCGATCAACCGCCGAATAATGGCAAAATCCAACGGCCGTTTGTCCGGTTCGCGATCTGGGTCTTTCAGGACGCGAACCAACGACACCGGTTGGTGCTGCTGGCCTGTGACTTCTTCCGCTGAAACGCGACTCACCGAATTCTCCGTACTACGGCACTAGACCTTGATGTATCTGCTTGAGCTCCGCCGCCGGCAGCTTTAAGACCTTGCGGTCGTAGGTCATCAGCCCGTTGATCTCCCCTTCCACGTCCGTGGTCTGCGTGTAAACACCAGCGGCAATCCCCTGCCCTTTCAGCTCCTTCAGCAACCGTATGGATTCCAAGTATCGCTGTTGGTATTCTTCGGCCGATTGTGGCAGACCACCATATCCCCAGTTTTCTCGGTTGGCGTCCCATAGATGTCCTTTCACCGCCCAGCCATGTCCGCCGAATTCGCCAATGACTTTGACGTAATCGGCGTAGCGTTGCGGATCGAACGGGAATCCGGGATGCGGATAGCGGTGTTCGTCCACCACGTCTCCCACGGGCCAGAAGTTTCCGCCACTGGCAATGTTGATTAACCGAGTTGGATCGCGCTGGGCAATCCATTCGCCCGATTCGACGGTTCGGTGTTGGCCCCAGGCTTCGTTAAACGGAACCCACACGACAATCGACGGATGGTTTTCGAGCGAATCGACCATCTCGTCGAATTCGGCCAAATACTGACGATGATCCGCGTCTGACCACTTGGCGTCAGACGGATTGGGATCCAAACGAGTCCACTTTGGCCCGCGACCACCGCTGACTTGATCTTGCCAGACCAGCATGCCCATTTTGTCACAGTGGTAGTAATAGCGGCGAGGTTCCACTTTGATGTGCTTGCGAATCATGTTGAAACCGGCGTCCTGCAAGTACTGAATATCAAAACGCATGGCTTCATCTGATGGCGGTGTCAACAATCCGTCTGGCCACCAACCTTGGTCTAGCGGTCCCCAATGAAACAAAATTTCACCGTTCAACGTGAACCGCCAATGGCCGTCGGCGTCTTGAACTTTGCCGACACTGCGAATCCCCGCATACGAAGTGACTTGGTCCAGTAACTGGCCGCCATCGTCTTTCCATCGCAGTTCTAGATCATACAAGTGCGGCGAAGTGGGTGACCACAACTTGGGCGAATCCAGTTTGACCGTCAAACCAGCCGCGGCCGCAACCGTCATGGCCACGTCCGTTTCCGCGACCACTTGCGAACCCTCTTTCACAACGACTTCCAACTTGCCGCCCACGTTATCCTTGTTTCGCTTGGGCTTGATTGAAATCGTTCCAGCCGCAGCGTCGGTGGTGATCGAAACGTCCATCAGGTACACCGACGGAACTTGTTCTAGCCAAACCGTTTGCCAGATTCCGGAAACGCGAGTGTACCAAATCCCTTGCGGATGCAGCGTCTGTTTACCTCGCAGTTGGCTGCCCGCCGTGGTGTCGTGCACTTTGACAACCAGTTGATTGGAACCCGGTTTGACCGCATTGGTAGCGTCAATGGTAAACGGTGTATTGCCGCCTATGTGCGAACCGACTTCCTGGCCGTTGACATAGACGAAACATTCGTAGTCGACCGCTTCAAAATGCAAAAGCGTACGACGCCCGTCGTTCGAATTCGCTTCAAACGAACGTTCGTACCACAGCGTTTCGTTGGCGTTCAACAGTCGCTGGACGCCCGAGAGTTTCGATTCGATACAGAACGGCACCAAGATCTTGCCGCTCCACGAAGTCGGCTGCGGTTCGCTCTGTTTAGTGATGGCGTAGTTCCAGTTGCCGTTCAGATTGGTCCAGGCGGAACGGACCATTTGTGGGCGAGG
>JAGQOZ010000248.1 GCA_020426955.1 Planctomycetales bacterium | reverse complement strand
TGGTTCGTATCGGCAAACGAATCCGAAGTGTGACATTGCTTACACGAGCGACCAGCCAAGACTTCCGGCGCCACCACATTTGCTTGATCGACAGACTTCGCCGTTTCGGAAGCTGTCGCATCAGTGTCCGAATTCGCGGGCGTTTCCAGCGAACTCAGATACGTTGCCAAGTCTGATAATTCTTGTTCGCTCAGCGGGAACACGGGCATTTGATGATGCGGACGAATGGTTTCGGGCGCACGTAGCCACACCGCAAAAAAATCGGCCGGCCGTTTCTTGGCCACGTCGGTTAGTTCTCGCCCGCCCATGCCGTTGCTTCTACCCAGCGATCCCACTTGATGACACGCCAGACAGCCGATGCGTTCAAACAAAGCCTGACCTGCTGTAATGTTGCCGGAACCGGCATTCGGCGATTTTTCCACTGAATTCTGGCCGTTTTGAATGTCGCCGACTGGCGAACTTCGCCCGAATCGTTCGGCAAACCACTTGGCGTCTTGGGCAGTCATTCGCAACTGCATCGTCGCGCCAAAACGACGAAAGTGTGTTGTTTGCAGCGAATCGACAATCCAGGCTGACTGCACAAACGGTTCTTGGAGATCCAAGTTCGATCCGCTTTCGGCCTCCAGCGAATGGCCTTGAACCGCATGACATTGATGACACTGCAATTGTCGAAACAGCCGCTGACCTTCGTTTGCTGACAACAACGTGGCACAAACGGTCCATCCAACCAATACGAAGCCGCAAGAGAACCACCGGCATTTTGGGATAAAGTCTGGCATGGTACGGCTCGTTCCTTATCTGGATTTGTCGTTTTACATACCGGCGTTCAGAGCGCTCAGGTGTCGAGCAAAATGATCGGCCAGCACGGCGGTGTAGGTATCCAGATGTTCGTTCAACGTGGCTTTTAGTTCCGCGCCCAACTCGGGATCGGTCAAGACGGAACCAAACGTACAGTGCAAAATCTGCCGCCCTGGTAGCGTGAAGCCTTTGCCCTGCGGCACGTTTTCCCATTTCTCTAAGTAAAGTTGTTCCAGTTCATCTAGCGAACGAATTTCCGACGCCGGTGCAACAGAATCCAACGTAGCCGAAAGGTGGTACGTGGCTTTGTCGGTATCAAACCGTGATCGAGAAAATTCGATGATGCGCCGAAACAGATCTTCATTGTGCCGCGCGGCCACTCGCACCGCTTCCAAATAACTGGTACCCGCCGTCTTCACATGAAAACAACCTTGGGTTGCCTTGGCAAACGGAGTGTACATGGAAATCTTATCCGAACCGGAATGCAGACTCAGCTTGTACGGGCCCAACAGCCGAGCGACCGCGGCGTGATCTGCCAGCGATTTTTCCAGCTGATTGACGTCGCCGATGTAGTCGACTCCTTTTTCAAAATGGCCGATGAAACGAGGTGCCAGGCTGACCAGCTTCATGCCGTTTTGCAGACATTGGTCAGCAATAATGTAGTGTTCGGCTAGCGTGGTTGGTTGATCTGTTTCATCGACGCTCAATTCAATTTCAAATTCGCGGTTCGCTTGCTCTTGCACGGACTGAATATGCTTGGCCAACGAGATTGCTCGGCGGATCGCTCGACCATATTTCACCGCGGCTCGCATACAAGCTTCTTCGTTCAAGTCGATCTGAGTGCCGTTGGGCAAACTGATAGTTTGATTGCAATATGCTGCGAACCACGGAGCGTCATCTTGGGCCGCTGCAAACTTGGTTCGCAATTCTGCTTCCGAATAATCGTCGGCCTGCGCATCGACATCGTCAGACGGATCGATCGTGAAAAACGTAAAGCCCACTTCCGCCGTGACGTTCACATCTTCCGGCGTCTTCAAATGGTCGGCATCGGCGCCAATCTTCCCCGTCCAACCGGCCGAATGTGCTCCGTTCAAAGCATCCTGCATCACTTGTTGCGGCGAACGCTTGGTCCGAGTCATCTCGCGAATGGACTGCTGCGGATAGATCGCTTGGATGCTTTGACCCGCTTCTTGCATGGCGGCCACGTGGCCTGGAGTGGCATTTCCAATCCGATCTCCAAATCCAAAACTCGGCTCTAACCCTAACGTGACTGGCTTCATGAAATGTCGCTCGCTTCCTTCTTTGTGTGTTACGTATTAGTAACGCTCGAAAAATTGCTGTCCGGTTTCGTGTGAGCGTCAAGACGGTGACGCCTCAATTCTTTACCTGCGGCTAGCGCCTTGCAGCTCACTATTTATCGAACGATGCGAACTGGTTCGTCGGTTCGCGCGGTTCGCTCTTACGCCTGAATATACTGTCGAAAGCCTTGGATGGTCTTTTGGGCGGCTGTGCGAGAATCGGGAATGGGAAACGCTTCGGCTGACAAGATGCCGTCATAGCCGATTTTTCGTAACGCTTCAGTCACCGCAGCAAAGTCGGTATGTCCCGCGCCAACAGGTTGGCGGTTGGAATCGACAAAATGGACGTGTCCTATTTTCGAACCGCCGTCCAATATGCCTTGCGCCACACTGGTCTCTTCTATGTTCATGTGAAACAGATCGGCCAGCAAGACAACGTTGTCCGAATCGACGTGTCCGAGCAATTCGACACCGTCCTGCATGGTGTTGCACAGATTTGTTTCATAGCGGTTGAGCGGTTCGTAGATCAACGGAGCTTGGTACGGTTTGGCGTATTCGCCGAGTTCGCCGAGTGCATTTGCCAGGTAGTTCAAGGCGGTGGACTTGTCGGTCCCTTCGCCAAAACGTCCTTGCATAGAACCGATGATCGCCGACGCGTGAAACTGACCGGCCAGATCAATGATCGACTTCACGAACGCCACGGCTTGCTGTCGTTGACCTTCGTCCGCCGCAGTCAAACTCAGCCGATGCTTGACCCAACCGGCGCCTGTTCCGACTGCGGCCAATAGCAAATTGTTTTGCGACAATAGTGCCTTCAGCTGTTCAGGATCAACCGCTTCTGGACCTGGCGGAAAGACTTCGACCGCGTCGAACCCAAGCTCGGCCGCTTGGCGACATCCGTCTTCCAACCCGTCCCAAAAGACGAACGGTCCGCCTTTCGCTTCATCCACTAAGCTGATGGTGACACAACTTTTCATGTTCTTTGCCTCTTTTCCTCTATTGCTTGTTGTCTTTTCCACCTGAAGGCGGGACTACTAACCTTCGGCCGCTGGTTTGTAACGTTCCGCCTAGAGGCGGGACTACCAACGTCGTTGTGCCAGACCCAAAAACTCAAATTTCGACAATCGCTTTGATGACGCCGGTTTCTGGTTTAGTAAACGAATCAAATTCGCTGGGGACGTCGTCAAACTGGGTGCGGTGCGTGATCCACGGTTTGGTGTCGATTTCGCCCTTTTCAATATGTTGGATGATGCGCACGAAGTCTTTGGGCAGCGAATTCCGCGACGCCATCAGCGTGATTTCTGGTGCGTGTAGCATGGTGTGCTTGAAGCTGACTTCGTCATTGATGATACCCACGTAGACCACTTTGCCGGTATGAGCGACATAGCGGAAGACATTGGACATGGAATGTTTGTTGCCCGTGGCATCGATGGCAATGGTGGGCATTTCACCGCCGGTAATCTCTTGCAACGCTTCGATTTCCGAACCGTCGCCTTTGAATTCCACGGTATGCGGCGCGCCCATGGTGTCTCGGCAAAATTGCAGTCGCTGCGAGTTCATGTCCATCACTATCAATTGGACGTTGGCCAGTTTGGCGAATTCGATCACCGAAAGGCCAATCGGTCCGGCGCCGACCACCAACAAAAATTCGTCCGCCTCCGGGTTCGCTCGATCAATCGCATGACAACCGATGCCCAACGTTTCGACTAACGCCAATTGGTCGAATGTCAGTTGTTCCGATTTGTGCAGCTTACGAGCGGGAACCTTGAACAGCGGCCGCATGCCTCCGTCTGTATGCACACCCAAAACTTGCAGATCATTACAGCAATTGGAATGACCTCGGCGACTGGCAAAACTACCCGGATTATTGATGTACGGTTCGACCGAACATTTGTCGCCAACGGCCACGTTACTGACATTCGCGCCAAGTTCCACCACTTCCACGCCCAATTCATGGCCGGGAATCCGAGGATAACTGTAGAACGGAAACTTCCCCAAATAACCGCTCAGGTCGGTGCCACAGATCCCCACCCGGTGAACTCGCACAATCGCTTCTCCTTCACTCGGCGGCGTTGGTTCAGCAATATCGTGAATGGCAAACTGCTTGGGTTCTTCTAAAACAATGGCTTTCATCAGATTTTTCTTGTGGGTAGTAGGGGCGAAACTGAAGTCTCTCGCTGACGCGTTTTGAAGTTGCGCATTTGCGTTTTCTTGGCGAAATATCCTAGCCCGAGGGAAAATAGAATATTTCCGAGGTCCCTCGCTGACGCTTCGGGCTACGAAAAAGCGCAACTTCAAAACTCACACTTCGGGCTAGGATTTCGGCTCGATTGCCCAAAACGTGAGCGAGGCCAAAATATTGTCCTGACGCGTGAGCAATTGAAAACCGCTTTGGCTACGGCAAAACGTATCCTTCATCGCTCCGCATTATCATGGTCATCCGCATGAATCGCAAGGTGCGGCGAAACGCGAACTTCGGCTGCGGTCGGTAAACTTTACGTGTTGCGTGCGTTAAGTACCGTGAATGGAAATTCGTTTCGTTCGAACTCGATCAACTTCCAGTTGCCCCGCACCAGCGGTCGATCGAATGCCATGTGCGTCTGTGAAGCAGCTGAACCACTTCCGTTCGCGCCGTTTGACGATTGCATCGATTTCCACGAAGGGACTATTCGCTATGAGCTGCACGTTTTGCCGAATTCGCATCGTCGTTGTGTTGGCGGCGTCCATCCTGTTCCTGAACCAGCGATTGCATGCGAAAGACGTGTACGTGAACAACGTAGCGGGAGACGATCACAATACCGGCCAGTTGGAACGGTCGGCTTCGCCCGGCAGCGGGCCAACGAAGTCGATCCAGCGAGCACTCCGCTTGGCCGACGCCGGAGACCGTATTGTGATTGCCAATACGGGACAGGCATATTACGAATGTGTGACGGTGCAAGGCGACGAAAACAGCGGCTCCAAGTCATTTCCGTTTATCATCGAAGGCAACGGCGCCGTCATTGATGGAACGGCCGCCGTGCCGGAAGCCGAGTGGCGACCGGTAGCGGAAACCAAAACTATTTTTGCTTTTGAACCAGACCGTTACCAACATCAACAACTGTTCCTGGATGGCAAGCCGCTGGCTCAAGATGTTTCGATTCTCAGCCAGTATCAATTGGGCTTGTTGAAACCAGAACATTGGACGTATCTGCACCGTTGTTTGATTCTGCGAACCGCCAACGACAAGCTGCCGCGAGACTACAATTTGTCGTATTCGGCGCATCCGGTGGGTGTGACGCTGTATCGAGTGCGACATGTGGTGGTTCGAAATCTGACGGTCCAAGGCTTTCAGTTAGACGGCGTCAACGCACATGACAACGCGTTTGACTGTCGGCTGGAAGACGTACGGCTACGAGGCAACGGGCGGTCGGGTTTAAGCGTCGGCGGCGCGTCACGCATCGAACTCGCCGGCAGCACGCTGGGTGACAACGGTGTGGCACAAATTCGCACTGAAGGTTGGTCAACCACCAAGGTCATTCGCAGCGAACTCTTGGTCACTCGTTCGCCAGCTTGGTCCATTGAAGGAGGCCAACTATACGTTGACGGCGAACTGAAGTCTCCCGCCTTTGTGCACGCGAACAGCCGATCACCACTACATCGCAAGTAGAACTTTTTCTTCCCGTTGCTATCGCCAAGGCCGCAGCGTTTGACTTCGGCAAAGTCGTCGGTGCAATAGATCGCAATCACGCCCGTTCCAGTACCGGTGGCCAACAGACTTCCATCTGGCGAAAACGCAAATGCAAATGGTTTGAGTGTTTCAGGGCGAACTAGATCGCTCATTGCCCTGCAGCAAGGATGCAAAATCCCAGACCAACACAGTGCCGTCGAAGTGTCCTGTGATCAAATGCTGGTCATCATCGCTGATGGCGATGGTGTGCATGGGATAGTCGAGATCAATCGACGCCACCAGATCTCCGGTTTCTATTTCGTGGACCACCAACGCCGGCTTACGATCCGATCGTAGGCCGTAGAATCCATCAATGAGATACTGGTTGTCATTTGTGACAACGGCGGCGATTCCTGCGCTAGCAAGAGACACGGTGATCACTTCCTGAAACGTGTGACTGTCAAGTAGCTTCACAACGTTCCGCGACACATCCCCGACTTTTTGCCGCTCGAGGACCGGAATGTAGTTGGCGTTGCTGGATCGAAACTGACGAATGTAGGCGTCGAGCAGGCTTCGCAACTCTTTGCCGGTCTTCACGTCAAAAACATAGGTGTTCGAGATTGGAATCCTGGGAGCGACAAAGAGACGATCACCATTTGGCGAAAAGGAAGCGGACAATACCGGTGGAGTGGGGCCTTGCTCAACTTGGCTTCTACCCAATCATCCTGAGAGAACGTCAACCCACCGGGCCGAATCGAACGTTCGCTCAAGACCTTCCCGGACTCGGTATCGTAGCTGCGAAGATACAGATCGCGACCAAAAGAATAGCATGTTTTTCCATCTTCGGAAAACGCCACTGCGCAATCACTGCCACTGAAACGGCCATGTCCTGGCAGACGCCAGCGTTCCGCCCCTGTAGTCAAATCCCACATGCGTACCGTATTGTCGAGACTATTCGTCACCAACCACCGTTCGTCCGGAGAGATCGCAACTGCGGTTATGCGTTTTTCATGTTGGAAGCGACGAACAACTTTGCCAGTAGCAACTTCCCAATATTCCAAGGCAAAGGCGGTCGTAGCCGTTGCCGCATAATTGCCCGACCTGGATAACGCCAGTGCCGCGAAGCTTTCCGCTCCACCGGAAAATTTCGACGCAAGACACTGATCGGTCTCCAGATTCCAGGCCGTCAACGACGTGCGGTTGTTTCCTACCAAGAATTTGCCATCGTTGGTAATGGCGATTCGCTCGATGTCGTTGAGCTGATTTTCGAAGACCTTGGTCAAAGCCATGTTGTTCGCATCAAACGCTTCAATCTGCGAACCGTTTGGCACATAGAATTGGCTGCCATCCGGCGAGAAAACAATGTCAAAGTGGAATTGTCTTGTGTTTCCTGCGTGACGACTTGCCGTTGAACCAACCCGGTTGCCCGTTTGCACGTCAAACGCATGAACTCGTGACGCATCTTCTCCACCAAAAAGGACACGTTTGCCATCGGGAGAAAACGTAACCGCATTGGGGCGAGTTGGACCGGCCTGCAGATCGATTCTTTCCGGTTCGGTCGCCAATCGCCAAAGGTAAACCTCTCGATTTTCAAACGCGGCAATTGCATCTCCGTTGGGTGCTACCGCAATTCGATTGATATTCATTGGCTTTTCCGGCTCCATTCGATGCTGGAGCATTTTTCGGTTCCAATCGTAGACGTGGATGGTACCAAGACGGTTTGCGAATGCGACGATGTTTCCACTGGCATCGACATCGATCGCTGCAGGTGAAACGACGGCTTCGCTGCGAACATCCAATTCGTCTTCTTCGTGAACCCACGTCTTGGTGTCGAAGACGCGAATCACGCTTCGCCACATGCGTTGTCCAATCGAATTGGCACTCAACACAAACAACTTGCTGCCGTCCGCCGTCGCGGCGATATCGACGACCCGTTCGCCCCACACGTTCACTCGGCGAACCGCTTTGCCTGAACGAATATCACCGACCAGCAATGTCGCTCCGCTGTCATGGCAAACATATTGATTCCCGTTTACGACTTCCACTCGACTCGTCTGAGAGTCTCCGTGCTGATAACGAGTAGACCCGTAGCGCGCGACCACGTGCATAGGCAACGGATCTCCGTAAAGATCAAAACCGGGCTCGGGATCCGGTACCGAATCTGGATCAGGCGCGGCGACGATCGTTGGTTCGGTGGGGTCGGCATCCGCGTCGGCACCTGCATCTTGACTTTGGGCGGCGGGGCCACCGACACCGACGACAATCAAGATGGCCACACACGCCGATCCCAGCGAAATGGACGTCCACGTTCGGCGCGGAGTGAATTCGCTTTGGCTGACGCCCGATGCCAGCGATTCCATTCTGCGGCGAATCGATGTCCTGCGAGCCATCGTGAGCATTCCGGGCAGCGGGTTCGCTATGGCTTGTAGTGTCATCGCGGCCAATACTTGCTGATAACGATCGGCGCCGCCGACCCGCTTTGCAGCGTCGGCGTCACACCGTTCGTCACAGGCATCCACGTGCGCCAATCGCATACGCCAAGCCAATGGATGAAACCAAAACAAGATCGACAGCCCGTGCAACAGTAGATTCCATACCAAATCGGCGTTCCGAATGTGTGACCATTCGTGCGCCAGCGACGCTGCCACTTGGCGTTGGCAATGGCGTTCCGTCATGGACGACGGCAGTAAGATCACAGGCCGCAAAATGCCAAAACTACACGGTGTCGCGATTTGTGACGAACGGCGAATTCGCGTGTGAAAATCATCCGGCACGTTCGATTCCGCAGCGACGCGCAGCCACCACGCTGGCGCAGGCTGCGAATTTCGCACATAACGCCGCAACTGAATTTGTCCCAGTGTCATTCGCAGAAACCCCAACACCACACCGACGCTCCACAGCACCATCGCCACTTGGCTGCCATTCGGCCAACG
>JAGQOZ010000247.1 GCA_020426955.1 Planctomycetales bacterium | reverse complement strand
GTCCGCCGCGAATCGAAACAATTTCGCTCGATGGGCTCGGATCGGTCACCGCGTGGCAGCGGCGCTGGCGCACGCTCATGAACGAGGTGTCGTGCATCGTGACATTAAACCCGGCAACATTTTGATTGATCGCCAGGGCGAAGTTTGGGTGACGGACTTTGGGCTGGCGCACTTGGAACACGATCTGCCCGTAACGCAAAGTGGCGACTTGCTAGGCACGCTGCGTTATATGTCGCCGGAACAGGCACAAGGCCATGCGCATATTGACGGTCGAACCGACATCTATTCGCTGGGCGCAACGTTGTATGAAATGGTGACCGGTCAGCCGGCGGTAATTGATAAAACTCGACCAGCCATGTTAGCTGCCGTCGTCCAACATTCGCCGGTTCGTCCCAAACAAATCTGCCCAACTGTGCCTGTGGAATTGGAAACCATCATTCTGAAAGCGATGGAAAAATCGCCGGAAGACCGCTACCAATCCGCTGCGGATATGGCGGAAGATCTGCGGCGGTTTCAAGCCGATTTGCCGATTCTGGCGAAGCCCGCGAGCCGGCCCGAGCGATTGCGAAAGTGGATTCGCCGCCATCCGGAACGTTCGTTATTTGTCACCTTGGGATTGTTGCTGGCGGTTGTCGGGCTGGCGGTGAGTTCGTATCTATTAAGTTCGGAACGTCAGCGCACGACAGCCGCTTTGCAATCTGAACAACAGCAGCGAAAGCGAGCGGACCGGCATCTGGAATTGGCTCGTGAATCGATTCAGCAAATGTTGACCGAAGAAGCGGAACGCATCGGCGACGCCCCGCGGATGACTCGCCAACAAGAAAGCCTGCTGCGCCACGTGGTCGAATTCTATCAACAATTAACGGATCTTGATTCGCAAACTCCGGAAACCATTCGCGAATCGGCCGCCGCGTACGCTCGTTTGGCAGAAGCGCAAACCTTGTTACGAGAAACTTCGTCGGCAAAAGCGAACCTGCTGCAAAGTCTAGAATTGTACCAGCGATTGGATCAAGCGAACCAAGCGACTCCCATGGATCTGTATCATTTGGCTTCGGTTCAATTGGATTTAGGACGAATCGAAGCACAGCCGGCTTCGCTTGCGGATGACGCATGGTTGTCACAGGCAATTGCCACAGCGCAACGAATTACACAACAACCGGATAGCGAGGCGCTGCCGTGGCAATGCCATCTATTGATTGCCGATGCGTACGATCAACAAGCTCGTTTGGCTGAACGCAATGGAAAGTATCAGGACGCGGATCAGCTGTATCAACAGGCCGTGCGGTTGGCCGAAACGCTTTTGAAAAAGTGTCCGGATGAAAAGCGAGTGCAATATGCGACAGCTTTTCATTTGGCGGCGTGGGCCGATTTGCGGCACGGTGTGATGGGTGACAGCCAGGCAGTCGAGCTATACGAACAGTCGGAATCGCTTCTGGCGGCGCTGGTACAGCGGCAACCGCAACGAGTTTCCTATCGAGACCGTTTGGCGCAGACGGAGAATAACCTAGCGTTAGCGTTGGCATCGCAGGGAAAGCACACAGACGCGGAACGCCGGATTCAGAGCGCCATCACGCGTCGCCGCGCATTGTGGCAAGATTTTCCCGAACGACCCAGATTCGCTCGAGAATTAGCGGCTTCGCTCTCCAATCTAGGCATGCTGTATTTCGATCGAAGTCAGTTCAAACAAGCCGAATCACATCTGCAGGAAGCTCGAAAACTGGTCGAATCCTTGATCGAAGCGTTCCCCCATGAACCTGATTATTTGGAATTCTTGGCGGGCAATGGTGCCAATCTGGGGCAGGTCTATTTGCGAACGAATCGGCTGGACCAATATCGCCAGATGTTAAATCAATCGGCGGAACAGTGGCAGCAGTTGTCTGCCGCAACACCGAATCAGCCGAAGCCGCGAGCACAACACGCGATGGCGTTGTATTCGTTGGCGTTGCGAGCGGACATTGGGGAAGCCGTGCCGCTGCATTGGCAAGCCATCAATGAATTGCAGAGCGTTGTCCAGCAGCATCCGAATGTGCCGTCCTTTCAAGCTCAACTGTGCAGCTGCACCAATGCGTTGGGTGGAACGTACATGCAGACGGAAGACTGGGAGCAAGCGGAACAACTTTTACGAGCTTCGTTGGAACAGGCGCAAGCGTTGGCTCGTGGCTGGCCCGAGACGGTCGATTATCGCGGCAAGGTCGCTCGACGCTGGCGGCATCTGGGCCAATTGTTTCTGAAAACGCAACGTTTTGCCGAAGCGGAAGACGCATTTCGACAAGCATTGACCACTCAGACGTCCCTTGTCGAACAGGCGGCCGAATATCAAAAGCCCATGTACGTAAATCCGTTGGCCAGTCTTCACGCTGGTTTGGGTTCAGCCATTCGGCAGTTGGATCAGGAGCGAACCCAAGAAGCGGATCAGCATTTCGAACAAGCCGCCAAGTTGGCCGTGGCCGCCGAAGCGATGTCGCCGTTGATGCAACAGATTGTACCGTTATTGCCCAAGGAAGATATAAATCAAATCGCCACATTTGCGATTAAGGAAATGCAGTTGCTAGGCAAGCCATTACCAGTTCGTCCGAAGTAAAAATATCCCAGGGAGACCGAGGCTCCCGCCGAGTTTTTTTATCGTGATTCGCATCCAGGGAGACCGAGGCTCCCGCCGAGTTTTTTTATCGTGATTCGCATCCAGGGAGACCGAGGCTCCCGCCGAGTTTTTTTATCGTGAATCGCATCTAGGGAGACCGAGGCTCCCGCCGAGTTTTTTTATCGTGATTCGCATCCAGGGAGACCGAGGCTCCCGCCGAGTTTTTTTAGATCGTGAATCGCATCCAGGGAGACCGAGGCTCCCGCCGAGCAAATCCACTCAGCATGAGCTTCGCTCTCCCGTGGTCAATCCGCAAATCCACTCAGCAGGAGCTTCGGTCTCCCGTGGTCGAAAATTGAAATGCAAAACTCCTTTTTACGGAGCATTCGAAATGCAAGCTGTGCGATCAAGACGGAAAACCCAGCACACCAGAACACTGTCGATCGAAACACTGACGCCGCGTGAAATGTTGGCGGCGGATTTGGTCGGGCCGCTGCCGCTTTGGGAATGGAATGGGGCGGTGGCGGCGGTTGGTAATAGCTTGCCGCAATACACGGTCCATCAGTCACCTCGATTGCAGCTGGGCAATGCGCCTGTGTACCGCAGCCACGATTACATTGGCATGGATCAAGTGGACATCGTCTGGCAAACCAAATCAGCGGGCGAAGGGTCATCAGATCGTTTTGTCGTTTCCTATCGCGAAGTTGGCGAAGACGCTTGGAAGGTCGCTACGCCAAATCCGCTGCTGGACACGGACGTGGAGACGCGCATCGTGCATTCGGCCACGCTGTCGCGTCTGCGCTGGGATACCAAGCACGAATACAAGGTGGAATTGATTCGAGATGATTTGGTGGTGGAATCCTATGGGGCCGAATTCCAAAGTCGACTTCGTCCTGGCGATGCGACACCGTTTTCGTTTGCGGTGTATGGCGATTCAGCCACAGCGGCCAGGATTGATGATTTTCGTCGCGTGCAAGCCGAAATTTCGCGCCGACAGCTCGACTTCAGCCTGCTGACCGGCGACGTGGTGTACAACTTTGGAACGCATCAGGAATCGGACATTCGTTTTGTGCCGGATCGGAATCCGGAAGCAACCGCTTGGACAGCCAGTCACATTGATTTTATTGGGTATGGAAATCATGACACGGTGACACAAACGGGGCGTTTTGCGTCCAGCGAAAACTATGCCAACCCCATTCCCGTTGCGGGTCAGAACGCGTTTGCTTCGTTACCGGAAACCGATGTGCCAGAACGAAATTATTCGTTTGACTACGGTGACGTTCACTTCGCGACGATCGATACCACGGATTTAGTGAGTCTGGATTTTGTCGGCGCGAACCAACGAATTACCGACCGTTTGGATTACCTGGAAACGACATTGGCCGAATCAGATGCCGCGTGGAAAATCGTTTACGTACACACACCGATTGGCGGCACGGAAAAAGCGACCACCATGGACTATTTTCAAAACATGGTGAATCGGCTGAATCAAGCCGACGTCGATCTACTGTTTGTCGGTGATTCACATACGTACAGCTGGACCTATCCGCTGGAAGGTTTTGATGATGCAAATCAAGACGGCCGTATTCAAGATGATGAAATTCAATTCGATGCTTCTGACCGCTTTGCGTTTCAGCAGTCGGACGGCGTGGTGCAAGTGGTCACAGGCGTGGGAGGTTATTCGTTGCGTTCGCATCCCTATCCAGATCCGTTCATTGCGGCCGGCTACAGCACGCATGACGATACTGGTCCCATCGAATTCGGATTTGCCCAAGTGGATGTGACCGAACAGCAGTTGACCGTTTCCTATATTTCGGCCGCGACCGGTCAAATTGTGGGTGACACCAACGGCAACGGCCAACATGATGCGGACGAATTGTATTTTGGGCGGTTTTCTATCGAACGAAATCTGCCCGTCGCTGAACCTCAATATGCCGTCAAACAGCCACCGCGAATTCAACTGGGAAACGCTCCGCTGATAGGCACACCTGCCTTTGACGGATTCGATCAAGTGGACCTGTTGTGGCAAACGGTGTCGGCTGGAAATGGAACGGATGATTCTTTTACGGTGGAAATTCGTCGCAGCGGAACGGATGACTGGACCACGGTGCCGTTAAACGAATCACTGGATACCGACGTGGCCACTCGGACAATCCATTCGGCGACCATTCGGCCGTTGGATTGGAATACGGAGTATGAATACCGAGTTCGTCATTGGCGATCGAATACGGTTCTGGACACGTATCGCCAAACGTTTAAGACTCGACTGGCACCCGGCGACGAATCACCATTTACGTTTGTCAGTTACGGTGATTCGGCGGTCAAGTTGCCGTGGGGCAAAGGTTTTATTGGAGTGCAGTCGGCGATTTCGGAATTGGATCCGGAATTCGCGTTATTGCTGGGCGACAATCTGTACGACTTTGGTTCGCACGACGATGCGGACGCTCGGTTTGATCCCGTCATGAATCCGGCGGCATCGTATTGGTCTACGCACAAGTTTGACTACTTTGCGATTGGTAATCACGACGTGCTCAATCTGAACTACGGACAAGCGTCGGCGGATAGCTTTTCTGTGCCAATTCCGGTAGCAGGCGAAAATGCCGTGGCCGCTCCGTCTGATTTCGAACGGCCCGAATTCAATTATGCGTTTGACTACGGCGACGTCCACTTCGTCACCATCGATACGAATTCGATCGAATTGGGCGATCCGTCGGTTCGCACCGAACGCTTAGCGGCTCAATTAGATTACTTGGTCCAAGACATGCAAGCGTCCGACGCCACTTGGAAAATCGTTTTTGCTCATCATCCGTTGACTGGGACAGCCAAGGCGTATAGCGATACCAACGGTGAATATTTCAAAGCGGCGTTGCCTCGTCTGCAAGAGGCCGGAGTGGATTTGATCATGCACGGTGATTCGCACACGTTTTCTTGGACGTATCCGCTAACGGGCATGACGGACCGCAATGCGGACGGAGTGATTTCGCCGAATGAAGTGGATCACGTGGCTGGTTCTCGAGATCGGTTTCTGAAGGATCAGGGCGTTGTTCAATTGGTGTCCGGCGTGGGTGGTCGAAGTTTGCGATCGGACGCGTACACCGATCCGTATTTTGCGAACGCCTATAGCCAAGCGGAACAGACCGGGCCACTGGAGTTCGGCTTTGCCAAGCTGGATGTTTCGCCTGACCAACTAGTGGTCAGTTACATTTCGTCCGCCACGGGACACATCGTAGGTGACACAAACCAGAATGGCGTCAAAGATCTTGGCGAAGATGATTTCGGCCAATTTCGCATTGTGGCCAATCATGCGGGTGACCTCAACCTAGACGGACAACTCGATTCGCTAGACATCGACACGATCTGCTTCGCCGTCTTAGCCGAAGACACGAATCGTCGGTTCGACTTGAATCAAGACGGACAGATAAACCGCCAAGACCATTTGTATTTGGTGCAGCGTCTACTGGAAACGAATCCCGGCGATGCGAATTTGGACGGAGTTGTGAATTCGCAAGATCTGGTGCAGGTCTTTACCGCGGGCGAATACGATGACCACCATGACCGCAATTCCACTTGGTCAACAGGCGATTGGAATTGCGACGGAGATTTTGACAGCCGAGACTTAGTATTGGTCTTCCAGCTAGGTGTGTGGAGCGACCAGTAGTTGCAACTGCGATGGGCTTACAAAGCGTTGACGGCGAGTTTCCAGCTACGCTTCGTTCTTGGTGTAACCCAAACTGATGATCACGTTTAGGATTTCTTCGTACGTGATAAAGCGTCGGCGATGACGAAGCTTGTATTCGTCAATGGCCGTGGCTAATTCTCGTGCGGCCGGAGAAAGTTCGCTATGGCTGTTGGTGAACTGGCGACGTTCGATCGCGGGAGGTGGATCGGTGGCGGGAATGGCGCCGCGTCGGTCAACAAAGCCATCCATTGTGGTTGAACTAGACATTCCTTCGTGCTCCTGTCTGCTAAGTACTGGTATGGGCCCCTGTGGATCAGTCGTAGAAATCTACGCCATCAGGATGGCCTGAGCAAAAAAAGGGGTGCGAATTCTACTCGAACGATCGATACAAACGTTTTGGCTCGAACGATTATGTCGATCGAATCGGAATTTCCGGCCGATCAAAATTCATAGGCGACGAGGCGACTGCGAGCTGCGCAGATCGGCAATCTGCTGCAGCAATTGTTCGCTCCGCTGCCGCTGGTCCGGATTGGCGCTGTCCAACGCTTGGTTTGCAGCCCGTTGCGCCGCTTCGAATTGACCGCTGGCCAGTTGCGATGCCGCCAAGGACTCCCAAACTTCGAAAGGAGCTTTTTTGCCTTTTTCCGCCGCCGCCAGCAACGCTGTCGCGGCGTCGTCATAGCGCTGCAATTGCCCGTAAGCCAAACCTTGTAGAAAGTGAACTTCGGCTGGAATCTGTTCATAGCTTTGCTCGATTCCATCCAACGTCGCCAAAGTGCGGTGAGGTCGCCGCAGTAATTGGTAAACTTCGGCCAAAGCGTAACGATACTGTGGATCGTGCGGCGCATACGTGATCGCTCGTTGATAGTGATTCAGTGCGGCAGACGGATCATTGGACGCACGAGCGACATCGCCAAGCAATTTCCAAGCGGTTGCGGATTGATGGTCCAGTTGAATGGCTTGCCGAGCGTATTGTTCTGCAGTTTGTAGGTCGCGTGAATCATGTAGCATGGTTCCGAGCCGAACCAATTTTTCCACGTCATGATGGCCGCCATGCTGGACGACTTCTTCCATCTGCTTGATTGCTTCCCGCGATTCTCCTCGACGCCACAAGCAATCGGCGTACTTCCAGCGAGCTTCTTCGTTGTCGGGACAGAATTGAATGGCTTCTTGGAAGCGTTGTTCAGCGTCAGACCAGATACCTCGTCCGGCGGCTTCGTCCCCCTGTTGCACTAGTTGTCGCGCCGCCAATGTGTCCGCGTCGATGGCCGATTTCTTTCGCAAAGTGCGACAACCCAACTGACCGACCAAAACCACGGCCAACCAACCGACCAGGATGATTCGCAGGTGGTTATTAATCCGCTTCATGAAGTTGGTCATCTCGAATAGGGGGCCAAATGACCGATTCGCTCGACGGGAATTCGAATCGAATCGAGATGCCTTGTTGTAAATGGCAGAACAAGGACAATGTTAATTCGCAGCACAGTGTTGTTGGGTTCGCTAGAAAACTACACGGAGCGAACGGTAGCACAGGCGTTTTTTGTGAACAAGGGAAATCGCTCCGATTTGGTGCGAACGGTGGATGCAGTGGAGTGACAGCGGTGACAGCAAAGTTCAAGGGTCTGGGAATCGAATTTAGCTATCCGGCCAACTGGCAGATTGCACAGGATGAAACGACCGATTTTCCTCGTACTATTTCCGTGCACAGTCCTTCTGGCGCCTTTTGGTCGTTGACCATACACGCGGGTCAAATGTTGCCACAGGTTGCCGCGCAAGATTTCAAGGATGCCATTTCCGCCGAATATGACCAAGTGGATGTGACACCCATCACAGTAGAAATCGATGGCGAGGACGCGGTTGGCTATGAACTTGATTTCTATTGTCTGGACTTTTTGGTGACTTGCCGAGTTGTCGCGTTCGAGCGTAGTGGGATGACGCTAGTGCTTTGCTACCAAGGTGAAAACCGCGACTATGATCAATTGTTCCCCGTCTTTGAAGCGGTCACGCAGAGCTTGGTACAGAGTCTAAGCGAATCAAATGCCGACGAAGGCGAATAGCAACGTTTCAACATCCGAACCTCAATTGCAGACGAAAAGTGTCGCAATCGATTCGCGGACATTTCTGGCCGCTGCACGACAACTCTGGGCGGGTCAATTAGAATAAGGCGAAACCTGTTTGGTAAATCGCATTCCTTCGCAGTAAGCATTTGAGGTTTACATGTTGCGACATCATTATCGTTCCGTTGTCGTTTGGTGGTGGCTTTTGGCATTATCGGCGAGTCCAGCCTTGGTGCACGCGGATGACTCTGCCCATGCAGAAGAAGCCGTGCGGGGTCGTTTGCGCCGTTCGCTGGAGTTTTTGGCTTCGGACGAATTGAAGGGCCGAGCGACCGGGTCGGCGGAAATGGACGTGGCGGCCGAA
>JAGQOZ010000246.1 GCA_020426955.1 Planctomycetales bacterium | reverse complement strand
TCAAATCAATTCGACCATGGACCGACTGGCAGCTTGGCGAGGCGCCTTTGTGAAGCCGGAAATTCCCAAGGGCTGGACGTTGAAAAAGGAGAGCTTTGACGGTTCGGACCAATCCGCGCCGCGGACTGCCACTCGTCGGAATACGACCAGTGCGAATGCTGGATCACGTCCTGCACAACCTGCCGGTTCACGCTCCAACCGACCAAACGTTCAACCTCGTCGGTAAGCGAGATTTGTCAACAGCTTACACGTCAAACAGCTGTCATTTTCGTCAAGCAAACGAACGCTTGGGGTACCAGCTAGGCGGCAGCTATGGCGAGTGCTACGAATTGGAATTTGACGGTCGTTGCTGTTCTAATTTGTACCATCGGTAAACTAGCGGAATGTACAAGCAGGCGGCCAAGATATGTGCCGCAACGCCCACGGGTACGGACACGGCGTAGAAGCCGATGCGAAGCTGATACACTGCGGCAACCCAAATCGTCCACAAGACCGTTCCCGGGATCGCGAACGAGGGCAAACGTCTCAGGATTGCGTACAGTTCTTTCTTCCATGCAGCCAAGCTTGAATTTCGAGCAACCATCGTATGGATTCCGCCCGTGATACCTTCCAAACAGGTTAGTGCAAAGAACCAAACAAACGCCACAATTGAAATCAGACCCAGCGAATTCACGGCTTGGTACAGACGATGGATGGGCAGAGTTGCGGTAAGCGGAAAGTTGAAGCAAGCGAAATTGTAAAGCGCGGCCGGAAGAAGCATCAGCAACGCGGTTTTCATGTTGCGTCTGGCGGCGTTACGCGGTTCGTTCTGCGATGGCCGTTGCTGTGCCGGCGAGCTGGGTGATTCGTACGGATTTGTGCTCATGGGGCTTGGTCTTCCGACTTCTTCGCTTTGCTGATTGCGGACAGTTGAGCAAGATTCAACGTCTAATCTGAGTTAAACGTATCCAGCATCTTGCGACCTTGGAAGATGGAAAAGGCGTCTTCGGGGCTAAGCAAGTTTCCGGCAGCGTTGCGAGGAAACCAGTGGATTTGGTTCGGTTCAACCACCACGGTTCCCGATTCATCGTGATCGGCAGTGGCAACCAAACAGCGTTCGCCAAAGAAGATGCCCATCAATTCGGGCGAAATGTTGTGGTAACCTGCATCTGACAGTCGTCTCTGAAACCGAGCCACCAGCGTGGCTTGATCGGGGTTAGCGGGGTCGATGGCACGAATCGAAATTTCTTCGTGCTGAGCCTGCCATCCGGCGAATAGCGCGAATATGTCATCAATGGACAGGCCAGACATGTCGACGGACAAGCAGTGTGTCAACGGCCCCACGATCCCAAAACCGGTATATTCGCCGTCCACAAACTGGTATTCAAAGCGAAACAGATAGCAATCAACCTGATTGTCAAAACCGGGCCAATACAGCAAACGATGTTCGACCAATTCGCACAATTTGGGTGGCATGCCAAAATAGCTGGCATCCGCCAAACAGACGACCATTTCCGCCTGCGCCTTGGATTCGGCCGAACGATATTGTTCCGCCACTTGGTCCAGAACGCCCAATTCAGCCGCGTACGCGACAACACGCAGCCGCACCAGTGGTTCGCTGGCCATTTCCACCAAGGATGTGAGCCCTTGTTCGTCCCGAAGCCTGGCCAAAGCCGCCGCCGCTTCCACTCGCAGCCGTCGGTGGCTTAGCGATAACAACTGGTTTAGTTTGGGAATGGCTGCTTCGGCCCGAATCAATCCCATGGTATCGCACAGCGAAATAGCCAAGTTAATCGCGTCGCCGGCTTGCTTGGCCTTTTCTGGATTCCCGGCCTCGTGCGGTGCTAGTTCTTCCAAGACACCCAAGCGTTCTGCTAACTGTCCGAGTAATCGAATTAAGTTCTCAACTAGTTCTGGTCGGGCAGAATCCATGACAGGATGCGCCTGAACTTTTCCTTGGCGGAACCAGAAGTTTGCTAGGTCCAACAGTATGCCCGCGACATTGGAATGAACTAAGGCGTCCAAAATTTTGGGAAAAAGAAATTCGGGAACGGGGTCGGTCTGACGGAAAAATGGAACGAAGCATTCGACTGCTTTGCGTTCGTCTTGCGGAGGCAATTCGGAAATCAAATTTGCGAAGTTAGCTAAACTGGATCGAGTATTGGTGGTTGCCAACATGGCCAGCAAGTGGCTGCCATCGACTTGTGACGCATGGTTTTGCGTGTCGGCGACAAAGCGATAGAGTCGGCTGATGCGATCCGAATTTTCGTTGGCCTGAAGGTACGTTTGAACTTGAGGTGCGAAGCAAAGTTGGCGAGTGGCAATGGCCGTGGCAAGTTGATTTCGCACTGTATTTTCCGTGTTTTTTGCGTCTTGCACAAAAGAATTCAACTGGTCTAGCGCGAATTCAAATTGATCCTGGTTCGCCTGTTTTAGAAACGACAGTTGGTTGGCGAACTCGGACGCCGACATCGTTTCTTGGTGACGAAAACGAATCAGCAGGTCAAGTAAATCATGGTCCGACATGGATGGAACACCTCGATCTGAAATCAAACTTGGTATGGACTAAACGCGTTGCACTTCGTGGAGAAGACATCCGAGAGGCGAACGCAAAATTTCGAACGAACGAAACAACTTGATGATTTTTCACTCAAGAAGATAAATTCATCTTGACGAAAGAGAGGCAAACTTGCTTCAATGCGCGAACTTAGGTGAAGCTCGTTATCCAATGTGACTTGGAAGTAATTTGCTACTAAGTCATTTACACAAAGTTGAAACCTAACGTACAATAAGTTGTCGCTCAATCACGCTGTTGATCAGCGCGAGTTGACGCAGTAGCTTCGGCAACAGTAGTTGCCCGCCAAACTCGAAACATTTTGGATGCATCGCAAACAACGATGACATTCAATCAGAGACTGGCTTTAAGAAGCGGCTTCCCCTGTGTGGGTACCCGAGGGGAAGGTATCGCGAAGAACGCCGGGTACCTTATTTAGAGGAGCCATTGGAATGGCAACTAAGAAGACATCTGTAAAGAAGACCGCTGCCAAGAAGTCGCCAAAGAAGAAGGCAACGGCAAAGAAAGCTGCCAAGAAGGCACCTGCCAAGAAGAAGACGGCAGCCAAGAAGTCTCCTAAGAAGAAGGCAACGGCCAAGAAAGTTGCTAAGAAGGCACCTGCCAAGAAGAAGACGGCAGCCAAGAAGTCTCCTAAGAAGAAGGTAGCCAAAAAGGCACCTGCGAAGAAGAAGACCGCCAAGAAGACAAAGAAGTAGGCGTTAAACACCGCTTCTAAAGCTACAACGAGAAAGGCCGGCCATTGAGCCGGCCTATTATTTGCGCTGTTATTGACGTAACGTGCTGCAGCACCTAAAGTTGCGAGAAAGATCTTTATTCTTTCCTTCAACTGAATTGCATTGAACTTGTCTGACGCGACGACTCCTATTCGTTTTCAAGATCTCGACCTCTCTCGGCAGATGCTGAAAGCACTGAACGCTGCCGAATTCGAACATCCTACGCCTATTCAGGCCGCTCTGATTCCGTTGGCGTTGGAAGAGCAAGACGTGATTGGCCAAGCCAGAACGGGTACCGGCAAGACGGCAGCGTTTGTAATTCCGATTCTAGAACTGCTGGACGTGGATGACCGTTCCGGAAAGCCTCAGGCAATTGTTGTTGTACCGACTAGGGAACTGGCCGTCCAAGTGTCCGAAGTCGTTGCCATGCTGGCCGTTGGCCTGAACGTTCGCTGCGCTGCCCTGTACGGCGGAATTCCAATTCGCAAACAGATGAATCAATTGCGGCAAGGCGCCGAAATCATCGTCGGTACGCCTGGCCGAATCCTAGACCATATTTCGCGCCGAACGCTGGAACTGCGCAATGTAGAATGTGTTGTCTTGGACGAAGCGGATCGAATGTTGGACATCGGCTTTCGTCAGGACATTGAGAAAATCCTGCGAAACTGCCCGAAGGAACGGCAGACATTGTTGTTGAGTGCCACGTTGCCGCCGCCGATTTTGCGTTTGGCCGAAAAATACATGGACCAGCCAACCACCATCAATTGTTCGACGGAGAATCTAGCGGCCGAAACGATTGAACAGTTCTATTTCACGGTCGATGAACACCGCAAATATGATCTGTTGGAACGCCTGCTGGATCGCGAAAAACCTCGGCAAGCCATCGTTTTCTGCCGCACTCGGCGAGGTGCTCAGCGTTTGTTCGAACGTCTAAGCAAACGTCACAAACACGTCGGCTGTATGCACGGTGAAATGAACCAGCGAGAGCGAGATCGGATTATGGCTCGCTTCCGCAAAGAAGAAATTCGCATGATCGTGGCCACGGACGTGATGGGACGAGGTATCGATGTGACAACTCTTTCGCACATCATCAACTTTGACATCCCCAAATTCTGCGACGACTATGTCCATCGAGTCGGTCGAACGGGACGTATGGGGCGCGAAGGCGTCGCTTACACCTTTGTCACTCAAGAAGAAGGCGACGAGTTAACTCGGATTGAAATGCGAATCGACCGTCTACTGCAAGAAGATTCGCTGGAAGGGTTTGAAGCCACAGCACCCAAGAAGGTGGAAGAATCGCCACAAGAAATGTCCAAAGAACAAGAGCGAAAACGCGATACGGTCGCTTCGCTAGGACGAGGCCGCGGTGCCAAAAAGTACCGGCGACTGTAATCATAGACGACCACATCTGTTGATGGCCGAATTGCCTTAGATGGTGGAGTGCCAAAAGTATCGGCGGCTGTAAAGGTAGACGACTGGTGCTACGCCGCCTTCCCCAGCAGGCCTAGCGACAGCTTTCGTGGCAACCATCGTTCGCTCAGCACGGAAATAGCAACGCGATCTTCCAGGTTCGGGCGAAAAATGGTCAGCAGTAGCAATGGAAGGTACCAAGCAACGTAGATGCCGCCACCGTGCCCATGCCAAAATTGCGAAGCAACCATGATGGCGGCCGAACAACTGAGCAACGTTCCCAGATTCTTCTGAGCGGGCCAAAGCGCCATGCTGATGGACAATGCTACGAAGGACGCCAAAACGGGAATTCGATAAAACGGGCTCCAGCCGCCATTTGGGCCAATGTCCCATAGGCCATCCAGTCCTTTCATGGCGGGCCGCATGAGCCCAAACATCCGAATCACATCATTCAGCGGTTCGTCAGAAAAGACCAGCAACAGGCCTACCAACGTCGCCAGCATGATGCCCAGCCCGGCAAAGAACCGCATGAGTCCTCGCGGCCAGTAGAAACTAAACCAAAGTGGCAATAGAAAAAGCGCGTAATATGTCAGGCCGCTGGCCAATCCCAGAAACATGCCGGCAACAAGTGGTTGTCGATACCACAAGATGGCCCAAACCAACAATGCGGCTGGCAGCGCGTGCGAAACCAAGTGCGTCATCAATGACGTGTACGGTAACATCAAATACAGCGTTGCGGCACCAACACCCATGACGATATTACCGAAATGCCGGTACCCAATACTGACCATGCCCACCACAACCGCCAAATGCGACAAGATGGCGACAATCTTCCGAGCGGACGAAGGCAATCGCTCGACATAGGCATATCCAGGTCCTTCGCTGCGAACCACTTCTTGTTCCACCACTGGTGTTGCGTCGGGCTGGTCGGATTGGTCCGTTGGCGTCGAATTGGCCGTGTCCTTGCTCATGACATTGGCGGTCAGGAACACAAATAACGAACACCCAATGAAAATCAGTCCGCCGGCTGAAAGGTTCGGCTCCAGCAGCGGACGGCGAACCATTGTGGGATCGGCCAACAATCTTGCCAAGATCAACACGCCTACACAGAACAGCCAGAAAAAGCCAAACCATTCTGCATCCAGGCCCTCGGTCAGTCGTTCTTTGACGTCATCCAGCGATAGCGACATGGATGGATCACTAGTTATTTCCGTTTCTTTGCCGGTTTTGTCTGTCTCCGTCGGTTCGTCCAACTCCGCTTGGCTCGCCTCGGCCACCACTTGCGCTGATTCGCCTGCCAACTGATGCCCGTAATGGACAAATAGCAAACCGGGACCAATGGCAATCAGCAGCATTAAGTCCAAGTTTCGAACGCTCCAAAAACGCCCAAACTTGAAGAACAGCCCAATCATCAACAACGAAGACAAATACATCCACGTCGAAGGTTCAACCGGGTGATAGTGGTAGAGATACTCGCTCATCGTCGCTCAGCAACATCCGTGTCAAAACACGGGCCAAGTCTGCCCTTTTCTGTGACAACGCCCAGCCAAATCTTCTGAAGTTCCGATTCGCGTTTTCTCGGCGGAATTTCGTAGCCCGAAGCGTGAGCGAGGGATTGCGGAGTCCCTTGTTTTGCCTCAAATACGTTTCGAGCTATGAAAAAGCGTAACTTCAAAAGCCAAATCGGGGCAAACATACGATTCCCAGATCAATTGGAAGCCAACGATTTAGAATACGAAAAGTCCATCGAGTTGCAAAGGTAACTAGCCACCGCCAAACAACTCAACTTGTTCCGAGCAAACAAGTTAGGAAGCCATAATGAACGTTCAGGCAAGCAAAAATCGTTGGTTTGGCAGCGTTCGGCCTGAAACTGCCGCAAGAAATTGCCAAGCTTCCTAGTGGTTCGAACCTGGGTTTAGACGCGTTGGTGGCGGCAGCGGCGACGGAGAAGTAGGTGGGTCGAATTCGCGGAGAAGTGTGTCGTGGATCAACAAGGACGTCTCTTCGGTGCCGCGTAGCAGGCGAATTTGCCACAGTGAACACAATTCGCCCGAATGGTGGAACAGTTCGGGACCGAGTGCATTTAAGATGGCGACGCTGATTTCATGGTTCAGGTGTAGGTTGTCGTGGCAGTACGACCGATGAACCGAATAACTCTGCTGGATCGATGCCACAACTAACGAAACGTAAGGTTCTACCGTTTTGTTACGTCGGTGCCACGTCATTTCGTCTGCTAATTCCAACATCCGATCTTGTTCGAACGCCAACCCGCTGACGTCCCCGAACTCTTGGATCATGGCCAGCAAAATGTCGGTCCAACGTTCCGATTGCATGCGAAACTGATTCAAAACAGACGGTTGGATCAATTGCGTCTGTTTGCCTTGCAGCAACAATCGCAAAACACGATGCCTCGCTTCCAAATGCCCCAGAAAGACGCTCTTGGCAATGGGGCTTGTGTCGTTGATCAAGCGAATTTGATCGAGCGCAGAAAGGAGTGCTGTCCAGACGCGAGCCAAAATTTCCGACGCCAAGATTTCTCCGATCACGGGCGATTCGTCAGTCCACAAACGATTCGCACTTTCCGGCGAATCTCGCAAAGCCGCTTCAAACGTGTGAAGACGAGCCTGCCATTTTTGAAGCCTGCATTTCGAATTGATCCAATAGTGCTGTAACACGGCGTCTGAAATGCGTTGTGTGCCCAAAACAATCGACCCGGAATGGGATGCCAGACTGGCGGCGAGTTCAACAAGCTGACCGGCGTGCATAATAGGAATGATCCCACAAAGGGCGGTGTTCTAGTTCAGACTCCCTTCTGTTGTTCGATTCGACCTACAAACGGCCGATCTTCCCCGTTTCCGCAAAGCAGATGCCATCCGACGAAAATTCGCCAAATCCACCCAATTCCGTGCGAAATACAGGTGGCGTCGCCTCGGTTCGTTCAACCACGGTGGTGAATTTGCATCACGGCATTGGTCTAGGGCGGTGGATTTTGGAAACGCAGATTGGAATGAAACGAGCGTTAAATCGGACATAACTTGACATAGACCGATTCCACAACCGGTTGTCCCGTATAGTTGGGCCCCACCGTATCGTCCGCCCCAACAAAATGAAACGGTGGCTCCCAGTCGACGTGCCCGAATCGTTGTAGCCGATGTCGGCGGGCATCGTATTGAAAACCGGCCGCTCGTAGAGCCCGTGCGAAGGCCTGATAGCCGAGTTGTGATTCGCCCAGTCGCATGTTTTTGACGTCAAGGTTCGCAATCAACATACCGTCTGGCTCGAGCCACGAACCTGCCAATGCAATGGCACGCAGCTTATCGCCCAAATAGTGTAGTCCGTGAACGCAAGTGATCAGATCGAACCGATCACCAGGTGTGAAATCAAAAACGGAACTGACAATCAGCCGAAGCGAATCAGAATGGTTTGGCAGAAACATATTCACCAGATCAACACCTGTGATCTGGACGACTCCACTTGCTAGAACGGCATCTCTTGCCGATTCGCAATATTCGGCCGCTTGGATCAACGCCTTGCCCGAGCCGCAACACAAATCCAACCAACGCACAACACGTTGCCGAGACAACCGTTGTCGCAACCATTCCAGCGGCTCGACACCCAATTCGATTCCGTATCCATTCGTGCCCGTAACGTCGCGTTCCCGGTTCATAGCGCAATTGGCCACCACCGGCGACGCCTCTAGATCTTGCCTGCCCAACAGCCGTCGTTCTTGCATTTGTGCCTCAAGATACGATTCCGCCTCTTACAGTTAGACATTGGCTTGAAGAATAGTTCCGCGTAAAGACGAGACTACGAACCAATCCTGGCAGTGTCCCACTAGCGACGCACAAAAATCTTGTCCGCCGAAACTACCAAGCTACCCAATGGATTGATTTCGCCAGTGCCGACAACCACTACGGTTTGGCCCGGTTCTGCTTGCAGCACTTGGCGAGCGTCCACGTTCAGGATTTCGCCTTGTTCGTCCAAGACCTGCACAATGGCTGTGGCGTCCGGAGCTTTTTCCTTGCGAGCTTTACAG